>JAQSWV010000098.1 GCA_029266455.1 Nocardioidaceae bacterium | reverse complement strand
CCGCCGGTGACGGTCCGGTAGACGTCGAGTGTGCGGGCGGCGACGGTGTCCCAGCTGAACTCGGTCACCGCGCGCTCCCGGCCGGCGCGGCCCATGTCGGCCGCGCGCTCCGGGTCGACGGCCACCTCGGTGAGGGCGCGCGCCAGGTCGGCCTCGAACCGCTCGCGGTCGAGCGGGGTGCCGGTGCCGTCGGTCATCTGCTCGATCGGGACCAGCAGCCCGGTCCGCCCGTCGGCCACGACCTCGGGGATCCCGCCGGTCGCGGTCGCGACGACGGCCGTCTCGCACGCCATCGCCTCCAGGTTCACGATGCCGAGAGGCTCGTACACCGACGGGCAGGCGAAAACGGTGGCGGCGGTCAGCAGGGCCACCACGTCGGCACGCGGCAGCATCTCGGCGATCCACACCACGCCGCCGCGACGGGCCCGCAGCTCCTCGACCAGCCCCTCGACCTCGGCGCCGATCTCGGGGGTGTCCGGCGCGCCGGCGCAGAGCACCAGCTGCACGTCCGGTGGAAGGGCGGCCGCGGCGCGGAGCAGGTACGGCAGCCCCTTCTGCCGGGTGATCCTGCCGACGAACACGACGCTGGGCCGGTCAGGGTCGACCCCCAGACGGCGCACCCGGTCGGGGTCGTGCGCCGGCGCCCACTCGTCGGTGTCGATGCCGTTGTGCACGACATGCGTGCGGGCCGGGTCGACGGCGGGGTAGCAGCGCAGGATGTCGTCGCGCATCGCGGCGCTGACGCCGACGACCGCTGCAGCGCCCTCGACGGCAGTGCGTTCGGCCCACGAGCTGACCGCGTACCCGCCGCCGAGCTGCTCGGCCTTCCACGGCCGCAGCGGCTCGAGGCTGTGCGCGGTGAACACGTGCGGTACGCCGTGCAGCATCGAGGCGAGCTGACCGGCGAGCGCGGCGTACCACGTGTGGGAGTGCACGACGTCGGCACCGGCGCAGTCGGCGGCCATCGGCAGGTCGACCCCGAGGGTGCGCAGGGCCGAGTTGGCGTCGAGAAGCTGGGCAGGGGTGTCGTAGCCGGTGGTGCCGGGCTCGTCCCGCGGAGGCCCGAAGCAGCGGACGAACACCTCGAGGTCGTCGCGGCGGCGCAGCGCCCGGGCGAGCTCAGCGACGTGGACGCCGGCGCCACCGTAGATGTCCGGTGGGTACTCCCGGGTCAGCACGTCGAGCCGCAGCGGGTCTGTCATGGCCGCACCCTAGTGGCGCGACCGCGGCCCGGCGCAGACGGTTACCGGAACCTGGACAGTGGTGGACCGTGTTCCGACGCTCCCCTAGGGTCACGGCGTGACGCAACGAGGTCGAGGTCCCAAGGTCCTGGCAGTCGTGCTCGCGGGCGGAGAGGGCAAGCGGCTGATGCCGCTCACGGCCGACCGCGCAAAACCCGCGGTTCCGTACGGCGGGATCTATCGGCTGATCGACTTCGCACTGTCCAACGTCGTCAACTCCGAGTACCGCAAGGTGGTCGTGCTGACGCAGTACAAGTCGCACAGCCTGGACCGGCACGTGACCTCGACCTGGCGGCTCTCGGCGATGCTCGGCAACTACGTGGCGCCGGTGCCTGCGCAGCAGCGGGTCGGCAAGCGGTGGTACGCCGGCAGTGCGGACGCGATCTTCCAGAGCCTCAACCTGGTGGCGGACGAGGAACCCGACATCATCGTCGTCGTCGGTGCCGATCACGTGTACCGGATGGACTTCTCGCAGATGGTCGCGGCGCACCTGGACTCGGGTGCGGCAGCGACGGTCGCGGCGATCCGGCAGCCGATCAAGCTCGCCGACCAGTTCGGCGTGATCGACGTCGACCCGAAGGACACCTCCAGGATCCGTGCGTTCCTGGAGAAGCCGACCTCCCCGGACGGCCTGCCCGACTCCCCGGACGAGGTGCTGGCCTCGATGGGGAACTACGTCTTCGACCGCAAGGCGCTGGTCGAGGCGGTGATCGCCGACGCCGACATGGACGACAGCAAGCACGACATGGGCGGCGACATCGTGCCGGCATTCGTGTCCCGCGGGCAGGCCGGCGTCTACGACTTCAAGGACAACGACGTGCCGGGCACCTCAGAACGCGACCGGGACTACTGGCGCGACGTGGGCACCCTGGCGTCGTACCACGAGGCGCACCTCGATCTTGTGTCCGCGCTACCGATCTTCAATCTGTACAACGCCGACTGGCCCATCTACACCATGCACGGGCCGCTGCCGCCGGCCAAGCTCGTGCACGACGCCGACGAGACACCCCCGCACGCCAACGAGACCCTGCTCTCTCCCGGTGCCGTGGTGAGCGGCGGGTCGGTGGGGCGGTCGGTCCTGTCGCCGCGCGCCTTCGTCGAGTCCGGTGCCGAGGTGACTGACTCGGTGCTGCTCGACGGCGTGGTCATCGGCAAGGGCGCCCGGGTGCACCGGGCGATCCTCGACAAGAACGTCGTGGTTCCGCCCGGCGTGGAGATCGGCGTCGACAGCGAGGCCGACGCCGCCTGCGGCCTCACCGTGCGCGACGGGCTCACCGTGCTGGGCAAGGGCGAACGGGTGCCCGACTCCTGCCGTCGTCGTCCTCCGCGGCGGTCCGCCGACGCGCGGCCGGCGACCGGCTCGGGCTCGGGTCCCAGCTCCGGCTCCGGCTCCGGCTGAGACTCACCCCGGAAGGGAGGGCGGCGGGACGAACCTGTCGCCGTACGCCTCGGCGAGCTGTCTGGCACGCGCGACGAACCCCTCGGGTCCGGTGCCGGTCGGTCCCTCATAGCCGCGTACGAACTGCGCGGCTCCACCGTGCAGCGGCGGGAAGCCGATGCCCAGGACCGAGCCCACGTTGGCATCCGCCGTCGAGTGCAGCACCCCCTCGTCCAGGCACTTCTGGGTCTCGATGGCCATGGCGAACGTCAGGCGTTCCTGCATCTCCCGGAACGGGACAGGGCTGTCGCCGTCGACGGCCGCAGCGAAGGCGTCCCACAGACCCGGCCACAGTCGTTTGGGCCCGTCGCCCGGGTAGTCGTAGAAGCCGGCACCGGACGCCTTCCCGATGCGCTGGTGCTCCTCCACCATCCGGTCGAGAACCACCATCCCGGGGTGCACCACATGCTCCTGACCCTCCGCCTCAGCGGCCTTGCGCGCCTCGGACTCGATGTGGCGGGGCAGGGTCAGCGTGAGCTCGTCGAGCATCGCCAGTGGCGGCGCGGGGAAGCCGGCCTGCACGGCGGCCCGCTCGATCGACACCGGGTTGCAGCCCTCGCCGAGCATCGCCGCCGCCTCCAGCACCAATGTCCCGAACACTCGCGAGGTGAAGAAGCCCCGCGAGTCGCCGACCACGATCGGTGTCTTGCCGATGGCCTGCACGACGTCGTACGCCTTGGCCAGGGCCGCCTCCGACGTCTCCCGGCCCACGATGATCTCGACCAACGGCATCTTCTCGACCGGTGAGAAGAAGTGCAGCCCGAGGAAGTCGGACCGTCGTCCCACTCCCTTCGCCAGGCCGCCGATCGGTAGCGTGGAGGTGTTGGAGGCCAGCAACGCATCGGCCGCGACGGCGCCCTCGGTCTCGGACAGGACCCGGTGCTTGAGCCCGGCGTCCTCGAAGACCGCCTCGATGACCAGGTCACACCCTGCCAGGTCGTCCAGGGAGTCGGTCGCGGTGATGCGCCCCAACACCGTGTCCCGCTTGTCCTCGGTGCTCCGGCCCTTGCTGATCGCCTTGTCCTGCACGGTTCGCGCGTACGCCTTGCCCTTCTCGGCTCGCGTGGTGTCGGTGTCCTTGAGCACGACGTCGATGCCTGACCTGGCGAAGCTGTAGGCGATGCCGGCGCCCATCATCCCGGCACCCAGCACCGCCACCTTGGTCGGCCGCCACGGCTCGTGCCCCCGTGGGCGCGAGGCACCCCCACCGATGGCCTGCATGTCGAAGAAGAACGCCTGCGTCATGTTCTTGAACTGCTGGTGGCAGACCAGGTCGACGAGGTAGCGAGACTCGATCCGGGAGGCCGTGTCGACGTCGACCTGCGCGCCCTCGACGGCTGCCGCCAGGATCGCCCGTGGCGCGGTGTACGGGGCGCCCTTGGTCTGCTTGCGAAGCGTCGCCGGGAAGGCGGGTAACCGCTGGGCGAGCTTCGGTGTCGACGGGGTTCCGCCAGGGATGCGGTAGCCGTCGCGATCCCAGGGCTGGCTGCAGGCGTCGTCGTCGGAGTGCTCGAGGATCCACGCACGGGCAGCGGGAATCAGGTCCTGCGCGTCGTCGACCAGGCGGTCGAGCAGCCCCGCGGCCAGTGCCCGGTCGGGACCCATTCGCGGGCCCTCCAGCAGCACCGTGGTCAGGGCCTGCTCCAGCCCGAGCATGCGGACGGTACGCGTGACGCCGCCGCCGCCGGGCATCAACCCGAGGGTCACCTCGGGGAGCCCGAACTGTGCTCGGCTCCCCGCCACGGCGATCCGGTGGTGGCAGGCGAGCGCGATCTCGAGCCCGGCGCCGAGCGCGGTGCCGTTGAGGGCGGCCACCACGGGCCTGCCCAGCGTCTCCAGCGCACGCAGCTGGCGCTTGATCTCCTCCACCTGCGCGAACACCTCGGCGGCGTCCTCGGGGGTGGCCCGGGACATGCCGGCCAGGTCACCCCCCGCGAAGAAGCTCTTCTTCGCGCTGGTCACCACGATCCCGGTGATGTCGTCGCGCTCGGCCTGCAGCTGCCCGACCGCCCGGCCCATCGATGCGACGTACGCCGGGTTCATGGTGTTCGCGCTGTGCTGCGGGTCATCGAGCAGGAGCGTCACGACTCCGTCCCCGTCGCGCTCGTAGCGGACCGCGTCCTGTCGACCGTCCTGTCGACTCTGCTGCTGCCCGTCCGGCCGAGCGGCGCCTGTTTCCGCCGCGGGCGCGCTCATGCCAGCCTCTCCACGATCGTCGCCGTCCCCATGCCGCCGCCCACGCACAACGTCACCAGGCCGTAGCGCTGCTCGCGCCGCTCGAGCTCGTCCAGCAGAGTGCCGAGCAGCATCGCTCCGGTCGCGCCCAGCGGATGGCCCATGGCGATCGCTCCTCCGTTCACGTTGGTGAGGTCGTGCGGCACCGACAGGTCGGACATGAACCGCTTGACCACGGCGGCGAAGGCCTCGTTCATCTCGAACAGGTCCATGTCGGTGGTCTCGAGCCCCGCCCGCGCCAGTGCCTTGCGGCTCGCCGGGGCCGGACCCGTGAGCATGATCGTCGGCTCCGAGCCGCTGACGCCCGTCGACACGATCCGGGCGCGCGGCGTGAGCCCGTGCCGTCGGCCGGCCTCCTCACTGCCCACGAGCACCAGCGCGGCACCGTCCACGATGCCCGACGAGTTGCCGGCGTGGTGGACGTGGTCGATGCGCTCGACCCAGTGGTACTTCTCCAGGGCGACCGCGTCGAACCCGCCCTGGTCCCCGACCACCGCGAAGCTCGGCCGGAGTCCGCCGAGGCTCTCCAGGCTGGTGTCCGGGCGTACCAGCTCGTCATGGTCCAGCACGGTCAGCCCGTTGCGGTCGCGCACCGGTACCAGCGAGCGGGCGAAGCGGCCGTCGGCGACCGCCTTGGCGGCTCGAGCCTGGGACTCGACGGCGTAGGCATCGACATCAGTGCGGCTCCAGCCGCCGATGGTCGCGATCAGGTCGGCACCGATGCCCTGCGGCACGAAGTCGGTGGCGAAGGCCGTCATCGGGTCGGTGGCCCAGGCGCCGCCGTCGCTGGCCATCGGCACGCGGCTCATCGACTCGACGCCGCCGGCGACGATCAGGTCCTCCCATCCCGAGCGGATGCGCTGCGCCGCCTGGTTCACCGCCTCCAGACCGCTGCTGCAGAACCGGTTGAGCTGGACGCCCGCGACCGTGTCCGGCCAGCCGGCGGCGAGCGCCGCGGTCTTCGCGATGTCGGCCCCCTGGTCGCCGACCGGCGTGACGCAGCCCAGCACGACGTCCTCCACGCCGGCCGGATCGAGGTCACTGTTGCGCCGCTCGAGCTCGTGCATGAGGCCGGTGACCAGGTCGACCGGCTTGACCTCGTACAGGCTGCCGGTCCGCTTGCCGCGGCCACGAGGCGTACGGATGGCGTCGTAGATGAAGGCGTCGGGGGTCGGTGGGGGCATGCTTCGATCGTGACACGCCAGCCGCGAGTTGTGCACGGTTGCCGTCCCACCCCCCCATCCGCCCGCCCCTGCAGCCACCATCCGCGAGTTGTGCAGGCGCCCCCCGCCGCTGCCCCCCGGGGCCCCTGCATCCACCATCCGCGGGTTGTGCAGGCGCGCCCCCGCCGCTGCCACGTCCACCCGCCACCGCGTCCACCATCCGCGAGTTGTGCAGGCGCGCCCCTCGCCGCTGCCACGTCCACC
>JAQSWV010000004.1 GCA_029266455.1 Nocardioidaceae bacterium | reverse complement strand
CTGGTCACAGGAGACCCTGGCTGAGGGTGCTCGTGAGGTACAGCAGGTCGGACGTGAGCTGTACGACCGGCTGGCGGGCATGGGACGGCACCTGGACAAGCTCGGCCGGTCGCTGACCGGAGCGGTCGGCGCCTACAACGAGACCGTGGGCTCGCTGGAGAGCAGGGTGCTGGTCTCCGCCCGGCGCATGCGCGACCTCGAGGTCGGTTCCGACGACCCCGTCGCGCCCGCGCCCGTCCAGGAGGCCGTGCGCCCGCTGGGGGCACCCGAGCTGGTCGCGCCGCCGCCCCCCGAGACCGAAGCGGCGCGTCGCGCTGGCTGAGCGCTGGCGCGGTTCTACCGTGGCCACGTGACGGCCCAGGGCTCGGAAGTCGACCCGGCCGCGGTCCGCAGCCGCGCCACTGGTCCCTCGTCTGGAGCGACCCGCCCGCCTCCCCCCGCCAAGGCGCCGTGGGTGGGGGCAGAACCACCACGGCGACTCGTGGTCGCGGCTGCGGCCACCGCCCTTGTGCTCGCCGCCACGCTGGAGATTCTGGCCCGTGGCCAGCTGGGCCTGCTGACCGGTCTTGCCCTGGTCCTGGTGTCGATCGGTGCCGCCCTGCTGATGCGCCCCGCGGATCTGTTCACAGCCGGGATCCTGCCGCCGCTGCTGACGCTGGGCGTGCTGATCGGTATCGCCGTCGTCTATCCGGAGGGGATAGGAGTACGGAGCCTGGACCCGACCGCCGGCACGGCACAGGTGGCGATCGCAGGTTTCGTCGACCTCGCCGGTGCTCTGGTGGTGGCGCACGTACTCGCTCTGCTGCTCGTCGGTATGCGCATCCGCGCGACCCGTCTGCGCTCGGTCCGCCGCTGATCGGACAGGTGATTCCGCGGAATCACTTCAGCACCCCTTCAGCACCCCTCCAGCACCCCTTCAGCACCCCTTCCACTCTCCCGTCCTCACCCACCCCCGGTCCACGATCCGCGAGTTGTGCTGGTCAGCACGGGCTTGTGACCAGCCTCGCTGAACCCGCCGAGGCGCCCTGCACAAGTCGCGGATCGTCAACGGGGGGTGTGGATGTCACCTGCACAAGTCGCGGATCGTCAACGTGGGGGCGGGGGAGGTCTCAGGTCGGGAGCCCGGCGGCCTTCATGTCACGGCGCAGCTCCTTGGGCAACGAGAAGATCAAGCTCTCCTCGGCCGTACGGACCGCTCGGGCGTCCGGGTATCCCCGGGCGCGCAGCCAGTCGAGCACGCCCTCGACCAGCTCCTCGGGGACCGAGGCACCGCTGGTGACGCCGACGGATTCCACGTCGTCCAGCCAGGCCTCGTCCATCTCGCTCGCGTCGTCGACCCGGTATGCCGCGGCTGCCCCGCCCTCGAGCGCCACCTCGACCAGTCGCACCGAGTTGGAGGAGTTGGCCGAGCCGACGACGACGACCAGGTCCGCGTCCCGGGCGATCTGCTTGACCGCCACCTGACGGTTCTGGGTGGCGTAGCAGATGTCGTCGCTGGGCGGGTCGAGCAGCGCGGGGAAGCGTTCGCGCAGCCGGTCCACGGTGGCCATCGTCTCGTCGACCGACAACGTGGTCTGCGACAGCCAGGCGACCCGCTCGGGGTCTCGCACCTGCACGGTCTCGGCATCGGCCGGGCTCTGCACGAGGATCGTGCGCTCCGGGGCCTCCCCCGCCGTCCCCTCGACCTCTTCATGGCCCTCGTGACCGATGAGCAGGATGTCGTAGCCGTCGTTGCCGAAGCGCCGCGCCTCGTGGTGGACCTTCGTCACCAGAGGACAGGTGGCGTCGATCGTCTTGAGGTCGCGCTCCGCCGCCTGCGTGTGCACCGCCGGGGAGACTCCGTGTGCGGAGAACACCACGGTCGACCCCTCCGGCACCTCGCTCAGCTCCTCGACGAACACGGCGCCGCGACGCTCCAGCGACTCCACGACGTGCCTGTTGTGCACGATCTGCTTGCGCACGTAGACCGGTGCCCCGTACAGGTCGAGTGCCTTCTCCACGGTGATCACGGCACGGTCGACGCCCGCGCAGTAGCCGCGGGGTGCGGCGAGCAGCACCTCGCGAGCCTCGGGCCCGGGCACGACAGGATCAGGGAGGAGCATGGACACACCCTCATCGTAGGCGTCGGGGAAGCACGACATCGGCGGCTTGCCTACGCTTCGGCCGTGGCCCTGGACACGTCACCCGAGAACCCCGCCCCGCTGCGGGTGGTGTCGGCCGCCATCGGGCAGTGGCTGGGGCGCCTCGGCACGGTCTGGGTCGAGGCGCAGGTGGCCGAGCTCACTCTTCGCCAGGACCGCGTCTACCTGACCCTGCGCGACCCGCTCGCCGACATGTCGGTGCAGGCCTCGTGCTCGCGCCGGCTGCTCGACGCCATGACCGTGCCGCTGACCGAGGGTGCCCGGGTGGTCGCCCACGTCCGACCGAGCTACTACGACCGGCGTGGCTCGCTCTCGCTGTACGTCGACGTCCTCCGCCCGGTAGGCCTCGGTGAGCTGCTGGCGCGGCTCGAGCAGCGACGCCGGCTGCTGGCCGCAGAGGGGCTGTTCGCCGCCGAACGAAAGATGCCGTTGCCGTTCCTGCCCCGCGGCGTCGGCCTGGTGACGGGCAGGGGTTCGGCCGCGGAGCGCGACGTGCTCGAGGTGGCCCGGCGCCGCTGGCCCGGCGTGCGGTTCCGCGTCGAGCACACGCTCGTGCAGGGCCGCGACGCAGCCCTGCAGGTGATAGAGGCGCTGCGCAGGCTGGATGCGGACGTCGACGTGGACGTCATCGTCGTGGCGAGAGGCGGCGGCTCGATGGAGGATCTGCTGCCGTTCAGCGACGAGGGGCTGGTGCGCGTCGTCGCCGCGCTGCGCACTCCGCTGGTCAGCGCCATCGGCCACGAGCCCGACAACCCGATCCTCGACCTGGTGGCCGACGTCCGGGCGGCGACCCCCACCGACGCCGCCAAGCAGGTGGTGCCGGACGTCACCGAGGAGCTCGCCGGCGTACGTCAGGCCCGGGACCGGGCGCGCCGCGCAGTGGCCGGGCACATCGCGGGCGAGACCCGCCAGCTGGCCACGCTCCGCTCGCGCCCTGCGCTGGGCGCGCCGCACGCCGGCCTGGACGCGCGACGGGAGGCGCTGCACGCCATGCGTGACCGGGCCCGCCGCACTCTCTCGCACCGGCTCGACCGGGCCGCGGACGAGGTCGGGCACCAGCGGGCCCGCGCCCGTGCCCTGTCGCCGTTGGCCACGCTGCGCCGCGGCTACGCGGTGGTGCAGACCCAGAGTGGCCACGTACTGGCCGGAGCCGCCGCCGCCGCCGCGGGCGACACCCTGTCGGTGCGGCTGCACGACGGGCGAGTGGGCGTGCGCGTCGAGACCGTGACCTCTGAGCCCCCGGGAGGCGACGATGAGTGACGACACAGCGGCTGAGTCGGCCGGTCTCAGCTACGAACAGGCGCGCGACGAGCTGGTCGAGGTCGTCCGCCGTCTCGAGGCGGGCGGCACCACCCTGGAGGACTCGCTGGCCCTGTGGGAGCGCGGCGAAGAGCTCGCCCGCATCTGTGAGCGGTGGCTGGAGGGCGCCCGCGCCCGCCTCGAGGCGGTGCAACCCGGCACCGGCAGCGAAGCAGGCGGGACCGCGGGCGAGGAGGGCTGAGCCTCACCCGCGAAGGTGAGTGCGCAGGAAGTCGGTCGTGCGCTGCATCGACTCCTCCCACTGCGGGACGAAGGCGTGCTCCTCACCGGGGTAGGCGAGCAGCCGGGCGCGGACGCCGGCGGCGCGCATGGCGCGCAGCGTCGCACGCGACCACGCCGGCGGACAGGTGCTGTCCGCGGTGCCGTGGTGGATCAGCACCGGCTCGGTGATCCGGCCGAAGAAGGGACGCGGTGACACGTCACGCCAGAACTCCGGGTTGCGCTCCGGTGAGCCGTACCGCTCGAGGATGCGCGCGGAAAGGCCGTCGTCGTCCGGGTCGTCCCGGATCCAGCGCTCGAAGTTCTGCGCCGCCAACGAGCTGACCGGTGCGTACACCACTGCGGCGTCGACCAGCCCCGGCCGGGCCACCAGCGCGTTGTAGGTGACCCCACCCCCCATGGACCGACCGAGCAGCCCGACCCGGTCGTCGTCAACCGGGAGCGACGACCGTCGCAGGGCCCGGACGGCGTTGACCACGTCCACGGTGTAGCCAAGGCGCAGGCGCAGGTCGTTGCCCGGGTCGGAGCCCGAGCCGGCGTGGTTGCGGTAGTCGGTGTGCAGAACGAGGAAGCCCCGACGGGCGAGGTAGTCCTGCTCGCGGGCCAGCCCCTGGCCGTTCACGTACTCGGCCGGGTCGATGTACCCGTGGTTCAGCACCAGTGCGGGGAACGGCCCCTTCCCCGCGGGGATGTTGAGGATCCCCGAGATGCGCAGGCCCTCACTGCGGTACGTCACGTAGTGGCGGGTGTAGGCGCCGAAGTCGCCGAGCGACCGGCCGAGGCGGAGGCCGCGGCCGTCGTACTCGTGCTCCACCAGTGCGGCGATGGACACCGGGTGGGGTCGTTCTCGCTTCTTCCGAGGTCCGGGGACTGCGGGCTCGTCGGCCCGGGCGCCGATCGCGGATGGCTGCGAACCGCCACCGAGCGTCGGCCGCAACGTCTCCGCGAAAGCCACGAGAGTGGCGCGGGGCGGCGAGCCGAGCACCATCGTGGTGACTCCCCCGTCGCTGCTCAGCAGCGCGGTTCGGCCGGTTGCCGTGTCGACGTACACGCGCCAGGGCGTGCCGCCCACGACCTGCTCACCATCCGGCTCCGCCGATCCGAGGAAGCTCTCGACGAGCTCGGCGATCGGCACGCCCCGCGCCTGTTCCAGGCCCACGTAGGCCTCGTCGTCGGTGAGCAGCCCCAGGTGCCACTGCTGACCTGTGGGATCCCAACGCGCCTGTGTGGCCCGCCACCCTGCCGGGAGGGCCGACGGCGCCAGCAGGGGGTACGTGGCGGTGTCGGCGGCGCGCCGGGCCACCGCCTCGACGTCGACGGTTTCCGGCTCCGCCACGGGGTCGGAGTCGAAGCCTCCGCCGATCCAGACCACCGCCAGCACCGCCACCGCGAGCACCAGCACCGACCGGAGGATGTCCCCTATCGCCGGGTTCCCCCTGCTGGACGGCGGGCGGCCGGATGCGGGCTGCTCGGGCGGTTGGCTCACCGGACGATCCTGCCATCGGGGGGAGGGACGGGCGCCGACCTGGCCAGCCTGCAGCCTCCGGATCCGGTGGCATGCTGCCACGCGTGGAGTTGCAGGAGGGGACGGACGACGAGAGCGAGGCCGTCGAGACCCGACGGGTCATCGACCTGGCCCTGCGGGTCGGTGAGCTGGTGCTGTCGAACGGCGCCGGGGCGGCGGACGTGTCCGCGACGGCGCTGGCCGTCACCACCGCTGGTGGGCTGCGCGGGTGTGCCGTGGACGTCAGCTTCACCACCATCACCGTCTCCTATTCGTCCCGGTCGGAGGCGGCGCCACAGACATTCACGCGCACGGTGACGTACCGCGGCACCGACTACGGCCTGCTGGCCGACGTCGATCAGCTGGTCCGTGAGCTGAGAGACGGTTCGATCACCCGTACGGAGGCCAGCAGCCGGCTGAACACGATCCGCTCGACCCCGTCTCGCTACCCCGACTGGCTGGCGTCGGCGGCGGCCGGCGCGATGGCCGCAGGTGTGGCGATGTTGCTGCAGGGCAGCCTGCTCGCGGTGGCGGGAGCACTCGTGAGCGCCCTTCTGGTCGACCAGATCGTGCGCATGCTGATCCGCTGGCGGATCCCGGTCTTCTACCACCAGGTCGCGGCCGGCTTCGTCGTGACCCTGGTCGCGCACGGTTTGCACGAGCTGGACGTGCCGGTCGCCCCGTCGCTGATAGTCGCGTCGGGCATCGTCGTACGACTGGCCGGCATCACGCTGGTGGGTGCGGTGCAGGACGCCCTCACCGGCTACTACGTGACGGCGACGGCGCGCACCTTCGAGTCCCTGCTGCTCACCGGCGGCGTCATCGCCGGCGTGAGCCTCGGTCTCAGCGCCGGCGTGCGGCTGGGCTTCGACCTTCCTCTGGAGGCGGCCGTGCCCACCCAGCTCTCGGACCTCCCGTCCGCGCTGATGGGCGGCACCGTGGTGTCGGTCGCGTTCGCGGTGAGCTGCTTCGGGCCGACGCGCGCGCTGCTGCCCATCGCTGCGGTCGGGCTCGTCGGGCAGGCCGTGTACGTTCCGTTGACGAGTGCCGCGATCGGGGTCGCCTGGTCCTCCGCGATGGCCGCCGTCGTCATCGGCATCGCGAGCTACTCGCTGGCCGGCCGGTTCCGCGTCCCGCCCCTGATCATCGTGGTCAGCGGCATCGTCGGCCTGCTGCCCGGTCTCACCATCTATCGCGGCCTGACCGAGTTGCTCACCCAGGACGACCTCGCCGGGCTGCTGTCACTGCTGACCGCGATGAGCATCGCCATCGGCCTGGCGTCCGGCGTCCTGCTGGGCGAGTACATCGCGCAGCCGCTCAAGCGCGAGGCCCGTCGGCTGGAGAACCGGCTGGCCGGCCCACGGCTGGTCGGGCCCCGCCACCCACGTCTCAACCCGTTGCAGCGCCTGCGCCGGCGCAGGCGCCGCGGCGCTTCCGCGGATACCGATACAGCCGCCCCCTAGCCGCCGCATTCGCTACACGTGTCACGCACAGACAAGCCGCAGTTGCGGTAGCCTCTGCCGATGCCTGTCTACCGGCTCTCCGAGGCCGCCGCGCTGCTCGGGGTCAGCGACGACACACTGCGCCGGTGGGCCGACCAGGGACGGGTCACCCCGACCACCACCCCTGCCGGCGCGGCGGGCATCGACGGGCGCGAGCTCGCCGCGTTGGCCGCCGACCGGGCGCACCTGGAGGGCGCTGCCACCAGCCCCACGACGACCAGTGCTCGCAACCGGCTCCGAGGCATCGTCACCGACGTCACCCGCGACACCGTGATGGCCCAGGTGGAGCTGTGCTGCGGCCCGTACCGCGTGGTCTCACTGATGAGCCGGGAGGCGGCGGACGCCCTCGGTCTCCAGCCCGGCGTGGTCGCCGACGCCGTCGTCAAGGCCACCACGGTGGTGGTGGAGACCCCGTGACCGTCCGGTCGGTCGCCGCGGTCCCCCTCACCGCCGGGCTGGTCGCCACCGTGCTGGGACTCGCCGGATGCGGGGCCGGCGGCGACGAGCCCGCCTCGACCCTCACCGTGCTCGCCGCCTCCT
The DNA here is from genome assembly GCA_029266455.1 of Nocardioidaceae bacterium. Taxonomy (GTDB): domain Bacteria; phylum Actinomycetota; class Actinomycetes; order Propionibacteriales; family Nocardioidaceae; genus JACCWP01. The sequence goes on along the minus strand of JAQSWV010000004.1, from coordinate 81,218 downwards.
CGCTGACCGACGTCTTCGACGATCTCGAGGGCACGTACGAGGCTCAGCACCCGGACGTCGACGTGCAGCTGTCGTTCGACTCGTCCAGCACGCTGGCCGAGCAGGTGGTGCAGGGGGCTCCGGCCGGCGTGCTCGCCACCGCGGACCGCGCAACGATGCGCACCGTCGTCGAGGAGGGCCTCGGTGCGGAGCCGGTCGTCTTCGCCCGCAACGAGCTGGTCCTCGTGACCCCGGCCGACAACCCGGGCAACATCGAGGGGATCACCGACCTCGACGACAGCGACGTGGCGTACGCCGTGTGCGTGCCCGAGGCGCCGTGCGGCGCCGCCAGTGCGACGCTGCTCGCCCGGTCCGGGGTGACCGCCCCTCCGGTGACCGAGGAGGACTCCGTACGCGACACCCTCGGCAAGGTCGTCGAGGGTGAGGTTGATGCCGGGCTCGTCTTCGCCAGCGACGCGCAGGCAGCAGGCGGGCGCGTGCGCGCGATCCCGGTGCCGGCGGCGGACAACGTCCGCACCCCGGACGTGGCCGTGGTGCTGGATGGCCCCGACACCGACGCGGCACAGGTGTGGGTCGACCTGCTGATCTCCAGGGCCGGTCGGCGGGTGCTGCTCGACCACGGGTTCCTGCCCGCGCCGGCAGCCGCGGAGAAGTCGCCGTGAGCGGGCGGCCCGCCGTCGCGCTGGGGGCCGGCACCGGCGCTGCGACCGGGCGGGTGCCCTGGCAGCTGCTGGTGCCGGCGGCGTTCGCCGTCGCCCTGCTCGTGCTGCCGTTGACCGGCCTGCTGGTCCGGGCACCCTGGTCCACCCTTCCGGCGCGCCTCACCGACCCGGAGGTCGGTCAGGCGCTGCGCCTCAGCCTGCTGACCGCAACCGCCAGCATGGTGGTCTGCCTGCTGCTCGGCGTGCCGCTGGCCTGGCTGCTGGCGCGGGCCAGCTTCCCCGGTCGCCGGGTGCTACGCGCGATGGTGACGGTTCCTCTGGTGCTGCCACCGGTCGTCGGCGGTGTGGCCCTGCTGGCGGCGTTCGGCCGAACCGGCGTGGCAGGAGGCTGGCTCGACGACACGCTGGGGCTGCGGCTGCCGTTCACCACGCTCGGGGTCGTGGTGGCACAGAGCTTCGTGGCGATGCCCTTTCTCGTGCTGGCGGTCGAGGGGGCGCTGCGTTCGGCCGACGCCCGGTACGACGACCTGGCCGCGACCTTCGGGGCCAGCCGGTGGCAGACGTTCTGCCGGGTGACACTGCCGCTGGCGGCACCCGGCGTACTCTCTGGGGCGGTGCTCGCCTGGGCCCGTGCGCTCGGCGAGTTCGGGGCCACCATCACCTTCAACGGCAGCTACCCGGGCACCACCCGGACGATGCCGCTGGCCATCTACGCGGCACGCAACACCGACTTCGAGGCCGCGATCCTGCTCAGCCTGGTGCTGCTGGTGGTCAGCGTCGCCATCCTGGCCCTGCTGCGCGAGCGCTGGATGGCCGGGCCCGTCTCGTGACGGGCAGCGTCTCGTGACCCGCCCGGGCCCGCTCGACGCCCATCTGGTCACGGCACCGCCCCGGGGGACGGGCGCGTTCACCCTCGACGTCCGACTCGCGGCCGGCGTCGGAGAGGTGGTAGCCGTGCTGGGACCCAACGGTGCCGGCAAGAGCACCGCGCTGCGCATGCTCGCCGGACTGCACCCGCTGTCGGCGGGACATGTGCGCCTGGGCGGACGCAGCCTCGAGGAGCCCGGCCGCAGCATCCGGGTGCCGGCGCAGCGGCGGGGGGTGGGGCTCGTCCCACAGGAGTCCCTGCTGTTCCCGCACCTGCGAGTACGCGACCAGGTCGCCTTCGGACTCCGCCACCGTGGCGCCGATCGGGCCGAGGCGCGCCGCGAGTCCACCGGGTGGCTGGAGCGCACCGGCCTCGGTGAGCTGGCCGACCGCAGGCCGTCAGAGCTGTCGGGCGGCCAGGCGCGCCGGGTCGCCATCGTGCGCGCGCTGGCCGCCCGGCCCGCGCTGCTGCTGCTCGACGAGCCGCTGGCCGCGCTGGACGTGCGCGCGGTGCTCGAGCTGCGCAGCTTCCTGCGGCACCACCTGGCCCACGTCGGCGTGCCGACCGTGCTCGTGACCCACGACGCCCTGGACGCGTTGGTGCTGGCTGATGTCGTGGTCGTGCTCGACGCCGGGCGGGTGGAGCAGGCCGGCCGGCCGGCCGAGGTGGCCGGACGGCCACGCAGCGCACACGTCGCGGCGCTGGTCGGGCTCAACCTCGTCCGGGGCACGTCGGCCGGGCACCTGGTCACCATGACGAGCGGCACCGACGGCACCGGCGGCACCGGCGAGCCCGCGCAGGTCGTCACCGCCACGGAGCAGCACGGCGACGTGTTCTGCTGCTGGGCACCGGGCGCGGTCTCCGTCCACGGGCAGCGGCCGGAGGGCAGCCCGCGCAACGTGTGGCGTGGTGAGATCACCGGCATGACACCGCACGGCGACATCGTGCGGCTGGAAGTGGCGGGACCGGTGTCGCTGCTGGCCGACGTCACGCCGGCCGCGGTCGCCGAGCTCGACCTGGCGCCGGCCGCCCCGGTGTGGGTGTCGGTCAAGGCGACCGAGGTCACGGTGTACCCCGCCTGAGCCCGGATGCGTCCGTCGCGCTCGACACCGGCGCCGCGTCGACATGGGGCAGTAGCATCCGGGCAAGCAGCCGAGCGGTGAGGGGCGTGGGATGTCAACGACGCAGGAGCAACCCGGTCCCCCCGACACGCCCCCGGCCGACGGCCGGCCTCCGGGCCACCTCGACACCCCTGCCCAGGCACCGGACCGCAACCTCGCCCTCGACCTCGTTCGCGTGACCGAGGCGGCAGCGATGGCAGCCGGACGCTGGGTCGGCCGCGGCGACAAGAACGGCGCGGACGGAGTCGCGGTCAATGCCATGCGCGTGCTCATCAGCACCGTGGGGATGAACGGCGTCGTCGTCATCGGTGAGGGCGAGAAGGACCATGCCCCGATGCTGTACAACGGCGAGGAGGTGGGGGACGGCACCGGCCCGGAGGTGGACGTCGCGGTCGACCCGATCGACGGGACCACCCTGACGGCCAAGGCCATGAGCAACGCGCTGTCGGTGCTCGCGGTCGCGCCCCGCGGCACCATGTACGACCCGTCGGCGGTGTTCTACATGGACAAGCTGGCCACCGGGCCGGACGCGGCGGACTCCGTCGACATCAGGCTGCCGGCCGCCGAGAACATCGCCGCGGTGGCGAAGGCCAAGGGCTGCTCCCCCGGCGACGTGACGGTCTGCATCCTCGACCGGCCGCGGCACGCCGGCATCGTGGACGAGGTGCGCGCGACCGGCGCGAGGATCAAGTTCATCACCGACGGCGACGTGGGCGGGGCCATCATGGCCGCCCGCCCCGGCACCGGTGTCGATCTCCTGCTCGGGATCGGCGGAACCCCCGAAGGCATCATCGCGGCCTGCGCGCTCAAGGCCATGGGCGGCGTTCTGCAGGCCCGGCTGCATCCCAGCGACGACGACGAGCGGCAGCGCGCCCTCGATGCCGGCCATGATCTCGAGCGGGTGCTGTCCACCGACGACCTCGTGTCGGGCGACGACTGCTTCTTCGTGGCCACGGGAATCACCGATGGCGAGCTGCTGCAGGGGGTGCGCTACACGTCGGGCTCCTGCAGCACCCACTCGCTGGTGATGCGCTCGCGCAGCGGGACGATCCGCGAGATCAGCAGTGCGCACCGGCTGGAGAAGCTGCGCGCGTACGCATCGGTCGACTTCGGACAGTGAGGAGCGGCAGTGGCTGACGGTGACCCGGGCCGGGTTCTGGTGGTCGGCGAGGCGCTCGTCGACGTGCGAGTTCGCGACGGCGAGCGCACCGAGCACCCGGGAGGCTCGCCGCTCAACATCGCGGTCGGGCTCGGCCGGCTCGGCCTGCCCACCACGCTGGGCGCGCAGGTGGGCGACGACCGGCACGGTGCCGCGGTCACCGCGCACCTGGAGCACTCCGGGGTCAGGCTGCTGCGCCTGCCTCCGCACCACGACACGGCCACGGCGACCGCCACCCTGCGGGACAACGGCTCGGCGACCTACGACTTCGACATCACCTGGAACCCGGTCCAGCTGCCCGACCCGGCGGGGTTCAGGCTCGTGCATGTCGGGTCGATCGGCGCGACCCTGCTTCCGGGCGCGAGCGCAGTGCGGGGGCTCGTCCGCGCGGCCGCCAGTGCCGGTGTCCCGGTCTCCATCGACCCCAACGTGCGGCCCAGCCTCACCCCCGACATCGACCAGGTCCGCGTCCTCGTCGAGGAGATGCTGGAGCTGGCCAGCGTGGTCAAGCTCAGCGACGAGGACGCCGAGGTGCTGTGGCCGGGGCAGGCACTGGAGACGGTGGTGTCGACGCTGGCCGGGGCGCCGAGCGAGCCGCTCGTCGCCGTGACCAGGGGCGGCGAGGGCGCGGTGCTGGCTGCGGGCGAGCGGCGGCAGCGGGTGGCGGCCCCACCCGTCCAGGTGGCCGACACGATCGGTGCCGGGGACAGCTTCATGTCCGCCCTGCTGGCCGGCCTGCTGCAGCACGACCTGCTGTCGCCTCGGACGCTGACCACCGACGAGACGGCCGGGGACACGCTGGCCTGGCTCGGGGCCCTGGCGATCGGGGCGGCCGCCGTGACCTGCTCGCGACCCGGCGCAGACCCGCCCTGGATCAACGAGCTCCCGGCGCTCGCCGGGGGCCCGTCCGCTGACCCGGAGGCGGTCAGCTCCTAGCGGTAACCTCGATCCGGTGACCGAAGCATCCGTGCGCCTGGCCAGCGGTATCGACATCGCGTACGAGACCTTCGGCGACGCAGGCGCCGAGCCCCTGCTGCTGGTCATGGGCCTCGGCGGTCCGATGAACTGGTGGCACCGCGACCTGTGCACGATGCTGGCCGAGCGAGGGTTCCTCGCCATCCGCTACGACAACCGCGATATCGGCCGCTCGTCGCGAATCCAGGACAGCGCCAGGCTGACCCGTCAACGGCTGCTTCGGGCCTACCTCGGTGACCGCGGCTCGGCGCCGTACCAGCTCAGCGACATGGCCGACGACGCCTTCGGGCTGCTGGACGCGCTGGGCATCGTGTCAGCACACGTCACGGGCGTCTCGATGGGCGGCATGATCGCCCAGACGATGGCGGTGGCCCGGCCGGGGCGGGTCCGCTCACTGGTGTCGATCATGTCGACCACCGGCAGCCGTCGGGTCGGCTGGGCGTCCCCGCGGCTGCTGCGGCTGCTGCTGGCGCCCCCGGCCCGTACCCGGGAGGAGTACATCAGGCGGGCACCCGCCGCCTGGGCTGTCATCGGCTCCCCCGGCTATCCCCAGAGCGAGGAGGAGGTCCGCGAGCGCGCGGCCGAGACCTGGGAGCGCGGACCGGACCGGGCCGGTGCGACCCGGCAGACGCTCGCGGTCGTCACCCAGCCGGACCGCACCGAGGCGCTCCGCGGCCTGCGGATGCCGACCTGCGTCGTGCACGGCCTCCAGGACAGGCTGGTGCACCCGTCGGGCGGCCGGGCCACCGCCCGGGCGGTGCCGGACGCCGAGCTGGTCCTGGTCCCCGGCATGGCGCACGACCTGCCGCGGTCGCTGTGGCCGGTGTTCGTGGAGGCGATCGTCCGCACCGCCTCCCGCACCCGCTCCCGCGCAACGTCATAGGACCCGCCGCCGGTATCCCCCACTCCGGATGACGTCAGACGAGGTCGAGCATGGCGTCCAGCTCGTCGCGGAGGTAGGCCGCCAGCACCCACAGGTCCGGCACCATCTCGCGGCAGGCGATGAGCCCGATGTCGAGCGCGCCGTCGTAGCTGAACAGGGTGAGGTTGAGCCCACCACTGACGTCACTGACCGCAGAGACGGGGTAGACCGCGTCGACCTTGGCGCCGGCGATGTAGAGGGGCAGCTGTGGTCCCTGCACGTTGGACACGAACAGGTTGAACAGCGCTCCCGGTGCGGTCATCATCCGGAACAGTGCCCGCGAGGCCAGCCCGCTCAAGGCGGTGGGCATCAGCGTCGCGAGATCCTGCAGCAGCGTCGCCGGCACCGCGTCGAACTCCGCCTTGGCCGCCGTCACCTCCTGGTGCACCGCTCCGAGCCGGGCCGCGGGATCGGGCAGGTTCGTCGGCAGCGCCACGACCATCACCGACATCAGGTTCCCGCCCGACTCGGAGCGGTCGTCGCGTACCGAGACCGGCACTGCCGCGACCAGCGGTGAGGTGGGCAGCGCGTCGCGGTCGAGCAGCCAGCGGCGCAGCACCCCTGTGGTGAGTGCGAGCACGACGTCGTTGACCGTCATGTCGAACGCGTCCTTGACCTGCTTGACCTCGTCGAGCGGCAGCGACGCGAACGCGACCCGCCGGTGCGCGGTGATGGGCCCGTTGAACGGCGTGCGGGGAGCGACCAGGTCGCGCGACGTCCGTGGACCGCTCGGGAACCCGACGATGGCCCGTACGACCGTCACCGCCTCGCCGACCGCTCGGACGCCGGGCAACCGCTGGGCGCCCGGCACCGCGGTCAGGTGCGGCAGCGAGCGGGGCAGACCGGTCACCATGTCGAGGCTCCGGTCGGCCACCGACGCGAGCGCCCGCGGCAGCAGCTCCCAGGCCGACGGCACGCGGTCCGGCTCCCAGCCGCCGGGGTCGACGTCGCGCGGCTCGGGCGTCGTGTCCATGATCGTCGCCAGGATCTCCGCGCCGGAGACACCGTCGATCGCCGCGTGGTGGATCTTTGCGTAGAGCGCCACCCTGCCGTCGGCCAGGCCGTGCACGAGGTACATCTCCCACAGGGGCCGGGAGCGGTCCAGCGGGCGGGAGTGGATCCGCGCCACCTGCTCACCCAGCTCCTCGTCCGTGCCGGGCTGCGGCAGTGCCACCTCCCGCAGGTGGTACTCGAGGTCGAACTCCGGGTCGTCGGCCCAGTACGGGTAGCCGAGCCCCAACGGCACCTCGACCAGCCGCTCGCGGAACGGGGCGGCGAGGTGAAGCCGAGGCTCCAGCACGTCCCGCACGTCGTCGAGAGTCAGTTCTCCGCTGTCGGTGTCCGCCGGGTCGAGCAGCACCACCGCTCCGACATGGCCGGTGGTGGTACGGCTCTCGACGTTGAGGAACTGCGCGTCCAGCGCGCTGAGCCTTCTCACCGGCCGAGCTCGCGATGGTGCGGCGCCTCCACCGCGGTGTTGCCCCGGCGCGGCCGGCGTACCGCATCGATGCCGCCCATCGGCGCCATTCCGCGGACCTTGACCACCGGCGCGTCGGGAGGGGGGTCCCCGGCGGGGTCGCGCTGCTCGAAGCCGCCCATGAAGCCGAAGCCGCTGGCGTCGAGGACCATGTCGTCCGGGACCACGATGTCGACGCCACCCAGCAACGCGAAGACCCGGATGACCACCTCGCGCGACTCCAGCTCGGCCTCGCGCAGATCCAGGTCGACGCCACCGAGCTCGTCGAGCGTGAGCCGCCCGTCCGCCGCGGCCTCGCGCAGCCGCTCGGCGACGGCGTCGCGGTCGGCGTGCGAGGCCCGACGGGCGTCGGCAGGTAGGGCGTCGTCCACGCGGCCGACCCTAGTGCGCACGGGAAGTCGCGGCCATGCCTGCCACGGGCTGCCACGGGCTGCCACGGGCTGCGACCGAGCCGCTAGCGGGGAACCGGCGACCCGTGCGCAATCGCATGCCACCCTGTGGCGATGAGCCCGACCGCCCGCACCGGCCCTGACGACGGCACGTGACCGAGCTCGCGCGATCGGCCTCCGAACGCGGCGAGCTGGTCCTTCGCCGCCGCGACGACCAGGCACTGGAGCTGCGGGTCAACGGTGTCTTCGTGATGGACGCCGCCGCAGCCACCAGCGAGCGGCAGCTCGCGGTGGCCGGCATGGCCGCGGTCGCCAGCCCCCGCCGGGTGCTGGTGGCCGGGCTGGGCCTCGGTGTCACGCTCCGGGCCGTGCTGGACGACCCGCGCGTCGAGCAGGTGACGGTGGTCGAGCTCGAGCCTGCACTCGTCGACTGGTTGCGCTCCGGGCTGGTGCCCGGCGGCGCGGCGACGCTGGCCGACCCCAGGGTCTCGGTGCTGGTCGCCGACGTCGCCGACGCCGTCGCGGTCGCAGGCACCGGCGCGTACGACCTGGCGCTCCTCGACGTCGACAACGGTCCCGACTTCCTTGTTCACGACGCGAACGCCGACCTCTACCGGGTGCCGTTCCTGCGGGCGTGCCGGCGGATGCTCGACGTCCGCGGCGCCCTCGTGGTCTGGTCGATGAGCCAGTCGAGAGTCCTGGCCGACCGGCTGGGCGCCGTCTTCGGGCAGGTGCAGACCCAACCGTGCCCGGTGCGCCTCGGCGCCCGCGACGAGACGTACTGGCTGCACGTCGCCACCCCGGCAGCGCGCCCTCACCGCGGCCACTAACGTCGCAGCATGAGCGACGAGGGCGAGCACCGCATCGAGTACGACACCATGGGCGAGGTCCGGGTGCCTCGCGACGCGTTGTGGCGGGCACAGACCCAGCGAGCAGTGGAGAACTTCCCGATCTCGGGCACGCCGCTGGAGTCGGCGCACATCCGGGCGCTCGGCCAGATCAAGGGCGCCTGCGCCACGGTCAACGCCGAGCTGGGCGTTCTCGACAAGGACATGGCCGACGCCATCGCTGAGGCGGCCGACGCGGTCGCCTCCGGGGCGCACGACGACCAGTTCCCTGTCGATGTGTTCCAGACCGGCTCGGGAACATCGTCCAACATGAACGTCAACGAGGTGGTCGCCACACTCGCCACCCGGGCGCTCGGGCGCGATGTGCACCCCAATGACCACGTCAACGCCAGCCAGTCGAGCAACGACGTGTTCCCGACGTCGATCCACGTGGCAGCGACCGAGGCCGCGATCGGGGACCTGGTCCCCGCTCTGGACCACCTGGCCGCGGCGTTCGAGGCGAAGGCGGCCGAGCTGTCGCAGGTGGTCAAGTCCGGGCGGACGCACCTGATGGATGCCACGCCGGTCACGCTCGGGCAGGAGTTCGGCGGCTACGCCGCGCAGCTGCGCCGCGGGATCGAGCGCATCGAGGCGTCGCTGCCGAGGCTGGCGGAGGTACCCCTCGGCGGCACCGCCGTGGGTACGGGCATCAACACCCCGGTGGGCTTTCCGCAGCGGGTGATCGAGCTGCTGGCGAAGCGGACCGGTCTGCCGATCACGGAGGCACCCGACCACTTCGAGGCGCACGGAGCCCGCGACGGGCTGGTGGAGTTCTCGGGTCAGCTGCGCACGATCGCGGTGGGACTGACGAAGATCTGCAACGACCTGCGCTGGATGGGCTCGGGGCCGCGTACCGGCCTGGCCGAGATCGCGCTGCCCGACCTGCAGCCGGGCTCGAGCATCATGCCCGGCAAGGTCAACCCGGTGCTGCCGGAGGCCACGCTGATGGTCTGTGCGCAGGTCGTCGGCAACGACCAGACGATCACGGTGGCCGGCGCGTCGGGCGCCTTCGAGCTGAACGTCATGCTCCCGGTCATGGCGCGCAACCTGCTGGAGTCGATCCGGCTGCTCGGCAACGCGTCGAGGATCCTGGCCGACCGCTGTGTCAGCGGCATCACCGCCGACGTCGACCGCTGCCGGGAGTACGCGGAGTCGTCACCCTCGGTGGTCACACCTCTCAACCGCTACATCGGCTACGAGAACGCCGCCAAGGTCGCCAAGCAGGCGGTGAAGGAGCGCAGGACCATTCGCGAGGTGGTCCTGGAGAACGGCTACGTCGAGCGCGGTGACCTCACCGAGCAACAGCTCGACGATGCGCTCGACGTCCTGTCGATGACGGCTCCCTGAGGGCCCCGCTCGCGCTGGAGGATCAGGGCTGGGTACGCCGTGCGAGCAGGTAGTCGGGTCCGACGTCGACGTCGCGCCATGAGCTGCCGGGCCACTGCTGGCCGGCCCAGTCGGCCAGCTCGCCCGGCTGCCAGCCGGGCTCGGCTCCGACGACCACCCACTCCGGGACCACGGCCTGCGGCCCCACGTCGGTGCCGATGAAGTAGACGGTGTGGTCGGCCACCAGCGGTGCCATCAGGGCGATGTCCGCCGCCACCGTGTCGCCGTCGGGGATGGCAGTCAGCACGCGGGACGCCGACTGCTCGCGACTGCTGTCGGCGTACGTCGACGACCGGGTCAGGTCGCGCAGCGGAGAGTGCAGGCTCAGGGCGAGCGCCACGGCCAGGACGATGCTCGGGACGTAGTGCGTGTACCGCGCCAGCCAGGTGGGCGTCGACCCGCGCGAGCGGATGACGCCGTCGACCATGGCCAGGAACACGATCGGCATCAGCGTCACCGAGTAGTGCCACTCGGTGCCCCAGTAGTACGGCTCGTCGCTGAGGAAGCGCCACCCCAGCGTGGGCAGCGCGACCAGCACCCACGGAGAGCGGAGCGCCAGGAAGCCGGTGATGCCGAAGGTGATCAGCAGCGTCTCGACCTTCACCGGCGGGAGCATCGCCTCGCGGGGCAGCGCCAGCACGGCCTGGCCGAGCCCGCCGCCATCGCCGCCTGCCAGCCGGTCCCAGTAGTCGTAGCCCCCCTCGGGGTTGAGCGCCGGGATGACCAGCAGCAGGACGACGGCGGTCGTCGCCATGCCCACCACCAGCAGGCCGAGGCCCCACCGCCGTGCACCGCTCAGCAGCAGCACCACGCCGATCGCTGCGACGGTGAGTCCCTGGTCCTCCTTGACCAGCAGCAGGGGAAGGGCCCACAGGCAGACGCCTCGCCAGTCGCGGCGCACGTAGGCGCTGCCCGCAAGTGCCAGCAGCGGGACGGCGAAAGCCACCTCGTGCACGTCGAAGTCGGCTGCCTCGGCGAGGCCGAACGACAGCCCGTAGGCCAGACCCACCGCCGTGCCGCCTGCGGTACCCAGGTGTCGGACCGCCGCCACCAGTACGACGCCGACGGACACGGCGAGCAGCACCGCCTGCGCCACCAGCAGCGTCACCGGCGACGGCGCCAGCGCCCACAGTGGCCCGAACAGCGCCACGGCCGGGCTGAAGTGGTCGCCGAGGAGGTTGAAGCCGGGACCCTTGATGTCGACGACCGGGTAGCCCCGCTCGGCGTAGCTGCGGGCCGCCTGCGCGAAGATCGCGAGGTCCCAGGAGCGCGCGTCCAGACGGTCGTAGCGTGCCACCGACAAGGTGGCGTACAAGGCGCCGAACACGGCCGCGACAACCACCGCCAGGAGCGTTGGCCGCGCGCCGCGCGTTGAGGTCGCCGGGTCGGCCGTCACCGGCTCCTGCGAGATCAGTCCCACGACACCAGGGTCCGACCCACCTGGTCGTCGCCTGCGTGCCAGCCGATCCAGCCGAACCACGGTGTCCCGGACTGCGATGCCCGGCCGAGCGACCAGGTGTTGCGCCGCGCGGGCGATGCCCCCTGGCGCCGCGGCTCGACGCTCAGCGCGCCCGTCGCCGGTGGCGCGACGTCGAACGTACGGACCGTGAACGTCGTGTCGCCGGACGGGTCGGCCACGAACCAGGGCTGGACCGCGAGCCGGTAGGTGCCGGCCCCGAGACCGCGCACGGTCACCGTCTCGGAGGGCTTCGGCGTGGCCGACGACGCGACCACCTTGCCGCCCTCGTCGACCAGGAACACATCGAGGTCGTCGCCCGGGTCGTCGGCCAGCGCCTGGATCCGCCACCACTCGCGTGGTCCACCGACGTCGATCGTCTGCCACCACAGCCCGGGCATGCCCGCGTCGAAGTCGACACCTCCGGTGTCCGACCCACTGGCGTCGGTGTCCTCGCCCTGCACTGGCCCGTGCACACGCGCCCGCAAGGTGCCACGGATGCCGGACGTCGTCGTCAGCGACCGGAGCCGGTCGTCCAGCCGCACCTGCGCCGGCGCCTCGATGCCGACGGGCCGCAGCGCCACCGGCAGTCTGACCCGGTGCCCGGCGGGCCCGTCGTTCAGCACGAGGGCACCCGTCTCGTACCTGCCCAGGGCGGCGTTGTCCCGCTCGATGCGGAGGCTGATCGTCTGGCGCTCGCCGGGACGGAGCGTGAAGACCGACGGCAACGCGGTGATGCTGATTCCGTCGATGTCGACGGTGTCTGCCGAGTAGGTCGCGGTGTCCGCACCGACGTTCGTCACCGTCCGGTCCACCGTCCGGCGTCCGGTCAGATCGCCGATCACCACCGAGGGGACATTGAGATCCCTCGCCGGCAACGGCCGAGCCGTCGATGTGCCCCCAGCAGCGTCGCCGGGCACTAAGGCGGCCCAGTCGCGCCACCCGCTGTCCACCACCAGGCCCGGGTCCACGGCGCGGCGGGCACGGATCGCGCCCGCTCCCTCGCCGAACGGGCCGGCGGACCCGGCGCCGGGTTGAGCGGTGGTCATCAGGGCTGACTTCACCGCCATCGGCGACCAGTCGGGATGGGCCTGGATGACCCGTGCGGCGTGGCCGGCCACCTGTGCCGCGGCGACCGACGTCCCCGTCGACAGGCCGTAACGGGCCCGGCTGCGTGGACCGCCGTCGCCTTCATGACCGGGCAGGGCGGTGAGCACCTGCACGCCGGGAGCGACCAGGTCAGGCTTGAGCAGGTCGCCGTCGATCGCGCGCGTCGGCCCGCGACCGGAGAACCGGGCGAGCCGCGGGGGTGGTCCCCCGCCACCCGCGGCGTCGGCACGGATGACCGCCGTCGCGGCGTCCGCGCTGCCTGCGTACGCGTACAGGCTGTCGTAGGCGGCCGCGGGCAGGTGCACGGAGGGCACCGCGTGCAGGTCCGGCTCGAGGCTGCCGGCGGCCTGGTTGACCAGCACCATCCCCACACCACCGGCGGCCCCGACCGCCACGCTCTTCTCCACGCGGTCACTGGTGCCACGATCGCAGACCACGATCGCGCCGGAGACGGCGTCAGGGTCCAGTGAGCCGGGCAGGCACAGTCGTGCCTCCGACCTGCCGGCGCCGTCGGCGGCTGCGTCCGCTCCGAGCAGCACCGGTGCGGCGACATCCGCCGGTGCCACCGATGTGCCCTCGTGTCTCTCGCCGTTGCCCAGCACCAGCGTGGCCGCCGGGGGGTCCTGGCCGATGGCCCCCGCAGTGGTGAGCCAGGGACCCGGGTGAACGGTCGACGCGGGCCGGGGCCCGCCGTTACCGGCGGCGGTCGCGACGAAGACCCCGGCGTCGGCAGCATGCAGGAAGGCGCGCTCGACGGGGTCCGCGATGTCGGTCGCCGCACCGGCCACGCCGTGGCTCAGCACGTCCACACCGTCGGCCACCGCCTGGTCGATCCCGGCGAGGGTGTCCGAGGTCAGGCACGAGGCGCCGCCGTCCTCGGCTGCCCAGCAGACCTTGTAGGACGCCAGCAGGGCGCCAGGGGATGCTCCGGTCAGCCGGGCGAGCTCGGCGCCGGACTCGCTCGACCTGACCGTCGCAGCACCGGCAGCAGCCGATGCCACCCGGGTTCCGTGCCCTTGCTGGTCCTCGGGCGACCGGTACTCGCCGCTCCACAACGCCGCGCCGCCACCCTGGCCCCGCGCGTAGTAGCGCCCGCCGAGCAGCTTGCCCCCGCAGCGGAAGGCTGCCGCGGGGTCGGGGTCCCCGCCGGCCGAGCAGGCGCCCGTGTACGTGGTGGGCGTCGCGACTGTACGCCGGGCGAATGCCGGGCTGTCGGAGTCGATCCCGGTGTCGACCACGCCGATCACCACACCGGCACCAGCACCGGCCCGAGCGTGGCGACGTGGGCCCGGTGTGGTGGCGACGTCGGGCGACACCGGCAACCGGGCCGCGCTCGGCCGGTCCTGCAGCTGGCGCACCCGGTCGGGGACCACTGCGACGACACCGTCCCGGCGGGACAGTGAGCCGGCCTGGGCGGCGGTCAGCGGAGCGGCGAAACCGTTGAGGCTGGTGGTGTAGTGGTAGATCGGGTCAGCACCGACCGCGTCGGCCACCTGATTCTGCTCACGGCGCAGGAACCGGGTGTACTCATCCACCGCCACCGACGACGCGTCGTACGCCGCAGGAGCCCGCGGCGCGGTGCGGGCGAGGGTCCGAAACCCGCCTCGGTACGACGCGGCGGGCGGGTGCGCAAGCACGACGATGTAGGAGCCGCCGCTGTAGTCCCCGTCGGCCGCAGGGGCCGCCTCAGTGGGCGACGATGGCAGCGCGAGGGCGGGAAGGGCGAGCGCGGCGGTAGCGACCGCGAGCACTCCCCTCGCCGACCGTGCAGCTCGCGACACCGTGCCCACGAGCGTAGCCCCTTCCCCGAGGAGTTGATCGGGGGCAGGAGCGTCGACCCACGACACGACGTCAGTCCCGATCGATGACCTGAACCTCCGACTGTACGTCAGCCGACCCGCGGGTCAGTACCAGTTGTTGGCCATCTTGAACGAGTTGGCCGCGCAGGGTGAGCCGTAGACCGCCGCGATGTAGGACAGGCCCCATTTGATCTGGGTCACCGGGTTGGTCCGCCAGTCCGGTCCGGCCGCCGCCATCTTGTCGGCGGGCAGCGACTGCGGGATGCCGTACGCGCCCGAGGTCGGGTTCTCGGCGAGCGGGTCCCAGTTGCTCTCGCCGATCCACAGTGCGTCGAGACAGCTGAACTGCGAGCCCGACCACCCGTGTCGGGCGAGCATCACCCGCGCGATGTCGCGCGGGTCGGCGGGTGCCTGCACGGTGGCCGAACCCGACACGCCTGCCTCGGCTCCCTGACGGTCCGGCGGCACGGAGGCACGGTTGCCGCCACCGCGGGACGCCGCGTTCCGCGTGCCGTCGGTGGTGGCCGCTCCGGTCAGGGCCGGACGAGCCCCGCCCCGCGAGACCTCCTCGGAGGCGGCCGGCGCGCCCGTGACACCGGCGCGGTCGCGGGAGTCCCCCGGAGCAGCGACAAAGTCGCTTGCCGAGGCTGCCACGCCATCAGCGCCGGAGTCCTCGGCGGCGGCGTTCCCCGCCGCAACGCCCCCCAGCGTCAGACCGGCGACGACGACCGCAGCGACCGCGGGGCGACGGCCGTGTCGCAGCCAACCCGGTGGGTTGGCGAGAGTGGACAGCCAGGTACGGACGGACCGGGTCGGCGCAGGAGCGGGGGATGAGGTGCGGCCGGCGGGCTCGCTGGGCTCGTCGGACACAGGCTGACACTCCACGGGTTGACGGCAAGCAGAACCCGAGCAGACTGGCAGGCCCGTCCCCCGTTATCAAATCGCAACCTATTCGTTTCGCCTTGTGTGCTTGACATCACACCAGCGGCGCACCCTGTGTGTCCCGACGACCCGGCAGCGGGCTCAGTCGCTGAGCCGCTCGCCCGTCTCCACCGAGAACAGGTGGATCTTGTCGGGGTCAACGGCGAAGCGCACGGTCGATCCCGGCTTGGCCGACATCCGCGCGTCGTGCCGGGCGACGAACAGGGTGCTCCCCTCGGTGGCCTCCTCGCCCTGCCGGTGCGCGTAGACGTAGGCGTCCGCTCCGAGCTCCTCCACCACGTCGACCGTGGCCGGCACGCCCTGGTCGTTCTCGCTGCCCACCTTGAGGGACTCGGGTCGCACGCCCAGGGTCACGGTCCTGGCGCCGCCGATGCGCTGCTTGACGTCGCGGCTGACCGGCACGTCGAGGTTGTCGAGCTTGACGACGTCGCCCTCGACCGGCACCTCGAACAGGTTCATGGCCGGGGAGCCGATGAAGCCGGCCACGAAGGCGTTCTTCGGGGTGTCGTACAGGTTCAGCGGGCTGTCGACCTGCTGCAGCAGGCCGTCCTTGAGCACCGCCACCCGGTCACCCATGGTCATGGCCTCGATCTGGTCGTGGGTGACGTAGACCGTGGTGACGCCCAGCCGGCGCTGCAGGGCGGCGATCTGGGCCCGGGTCGACACCCGGAGCTTGGCGTCCAGGTTGGACAGTGGCTCGTCCATCAAGAACACCTGCGGCTCGCGGACGATCGCCCGGCCCATCGCGACCCGCTGGCGCTGCCCACCCGACAGCGCCTTGGGCTTGCGGTCGAGGAAGTCCTCGAGGTCGAGCAGCTTCGCCGCCTCCCGGACCCGCTTGGCCCGGTCCTCCTTGTCGATGCCGGCCATCTTGAGCGCGAAACCCATGTTGTCGGCCACCGTCATGTGGGGGTAGAGCGCGTAGTTCTGGAAGACCATGGCGATGTCGCGGTCCTTCGGCGGCATGTGCGTGACGTCGCGGTCGCCGATGTGGATGGTGCCGTCCGAGACCTCCTCGAGGCCGGCCAGCATCCGCAGCGACGTGGACTTGCCGCAGCCTGACGGCCCGACGAGGACCATGAACTCGCCGTCGTGGATCTCGAGGTCGAGCTTGTCGACCGCTGGGTGCTCTGCGCCGGGGTAGATCCGCGACGCCTGCGCATAGGTGACCGTGGCCATGGGAGGTCCATCCCTTCACCGGCAGGCACGTGCCGGACGATCCGTCGTGAAGTGGGAGACAGCAGCACACCGCGTGGCGTGCGTCGCGTCAAGCGGGGCTACCGCAGCGCGTCACTTTTCTCGTCCTCAGCCGCCCGCTTCTGGTCCTCTTCGCGGTCCTCGGTCACCTGCCGGGTGAGCTCGGCCCCGGCCTCTTCGTCGCGGGTCAGGTTGTCGCCCGACTCGGGGTCGAAGACGTGGATCTTGCGGGTGTCGACCCAGAACTCGGCGTCACGGCCCGAGCGGATACGGCTGGTCGAGTCGATGGACACGATGGCCTGGGTCCGCAGCTGGTCGCTGTCGAGCTCGCGCGAGAGGTCGCGCAGCTGCTCGGTCACCGCCTCGGACGCCTCGAACGGAATGTAGGCGTACTGCGCGTCCCCCAGCCATTCAGTGACGTCGACGTGCGCGGTGAAGGTGGACCCCTTGTCGCGCTTTGCCTCGTCGACGAGCGAGGCGTCCTCGAAGTACTCAGGCCGCACACCCATGAGCACGAGCTCCTTGCCGGACACCTTGGAGGCCATGCGCTCGTCGAGCTGGAACTTCCCGAACGGCGTCTGCAGTGCGGACCCCTCGACCTTGGCCGGCAGGAAGTTCATCGGCGGCGATCCGATGAAGCCGGCGACGAAGAGGTTGAGCGGCTGCTCGTACAGCTCGCGCGGAGACGCCACCTGCTGCAGCAGGCCCTTGCGCAGCACGGCCACCCGGTCGCCCAGCGTCATGGCCTCGGTCTGGTCGTGGGTCACGTAGACGGTGGTGATGCCGAGCGACCGCTGCAGCCGCGAGATCTCGGTGCGCATCTGTCCGCGGAGCTTGGCGTCGAGGTTCGACAGCGGCTCGTCGAAGAGGAAGGCGTCGGCCTCGCGGACGATCGCCCGGCCCATCGCCACCCGCTGCCGCTGGCCGCCGGACAGGTTCGCGGGCTTGCGGTCGAGGTGCTCCTTCAGCTCCAGCAGATCCGCCGCCGCCTCGACCTTCCGCTTGATCTCGTCGTCCGGCGTCTTGGCCAGCCGCAGCGGGAACGCAATGTTCTCGTACACCGACAGGTGGGGGTACAGGGCGTAGTTCTGGAACACCATGGACAGGTTGCGGTCGCGGGGCGCCTTGTCGTTGACGCGGTTGCCGCCGATCAGCATGTCGCCCGAGGTGATGTCCTCGAGCCCGACGATCATGCGCAGGAGCGTGGACTTCCCGCAGCCGGAGGGTCCGACCAGGATCATCAGCTCACCGTCGGCGATGTCCAGGCTCACGTCGTTGACCGCGGCGAATCCGTCACCGTACTTCTTGACGATGTTGTTCATTGTGATGGCAGCCATCTGGGGAATCTCCTTTGACAGGTAGCGGCGTCAGCCCTTGACGGCACCGTTGGTGAGGCCGGCGACGATGCGCCGCTGGAACAGCAGGACGAGTATGACGACGGGGATCGTGACCACGACGGCAGCTGCCGCGATGGCACCGGTCGGTTGCTCGAACTGGGACGCGCCGGTGAAGAACGCCAGCGCTGCCGGAACCGGCCGGCTCGCCTCGGTCGAGCTGAGCGATATGCCGTAGACGAAGTCGTTCCATGCGATGAAGAACGCGATGATCGCGGTCGTGAACACGCCGGGTGCGGCAAGCGGAACGATGACCTTGCGGAAGGCCTGCCATGCCGTCGCCCCGTCGACCTGCGCCGCCTGCTCCATCTCCCAGGGGATCTCCCGGAAGAACGCCGACAGCACCCAGATCGACAGCGGCAGCGTCAGCGACAGGTAGGGGATGATCAGGCCGGGCCACGTGTCGTAGAGACCGATCTCACGCCACAGGTTGAACAGCGGCGTCACGATCGAGATCACCGGGAAGATCGCGACCGCGAGCGCGCTGGTCAGGATGATCCGCTTCCCGGGGAACTCCAGACGGGCGATGGCGTACGCGCAGAACATCGACAGGATCACCGCGATGAAGGTCGCGATGAGGCAGATCCCGAACGAGTTGCGCAGTGCCGGCAGGAACAGGTCGGAGCCTGCTCCGTTGATGATGAAGTCGTAGTTCTGGGTCGAGAAGGTCTCGGGGATGAAACGCTTGTCCGACAGCGCCGCCGGCGTCTTGAAGGACAGCATGACGATCCAGACCACCGGCACCAGGCAGTAGACGAAGATCACCGCGCCGCCGATCCACCACAGCGCTGTGTTACGCCGCTCCATTACTTGTCCCCTCGCATCTGAGAAAGATCGACCCTGAACAACTTGATGGCGACGGCGGCTATCAGCACCACGCACAGGAAGAGCAGCACGGAGACGGCCGACCCCAGCCCGATCTCGACTCGCTCGATGGTCGTGCGGTAGGCCAGGAACGACACCGTCTCGGTCTCGTTGGCACCGCCCGTCATCACGAACACGTTGTCGAAGATCCGGAACGCGTCGAGCGTCCGGAACAACACCGCGACCATGATGGCGGCCTTCATGTTGGGCAGCGTGACCTTGTAGAGACGCTGCCAGGCGGTGGCGCCGTCGACCTTCGCCGCCTCCTGCATGTCCTCGGGAACCTGGGCCAGACCGGCCAGGAGCAGGAGCGAGATGAAGGGCGTCGTCTTCCAGATCTCCGACAGGCAGATGATGGCGATCGACGGCCAGAACGAGCCGAACCAGTCGGTCTGGGCGTCGATGCCCGGCACCCAGCCCAGCCACCTGTTCACGAACCCGGTGTCCAGGGCGAACGCGAACTGCCAGGCGAACGCCGACACCACCGTGATGATCGCGTAGGGGATGAGGATCGCCGTACGCAGGAACGGGCGCAGGGTCTTGATCGCCTTGTTCATCACCATGGCCAGCGCGAAGCCGATGACCAGCTCGACCACCACGGTGATGACCGTGATCAGCAGCGTCACCCAGATGACCTGCCACCACAACGGGTCGGTGAGGATCACGCTGTAGTTCTTGAACCAGATGAAGGACCGGTTGTCCGGGTCGGTCAGGCGGTAGTTGAACAGCGACAGCCAGACCGCGTTGAGGATCGGGTAGAGCGTCACCGCCAGCATGACGAAGAACGCCGGGCCGGCGAGCATCCAGCCGAGCCGCCGTTCCCCTCGCGCCCGGTCGGTCGTCTTGGCCGGGTCGGCCTTCTTCTCGGTCGGGCGCTCAGTCATCGCTGTGCTCACAACAGCACCTCTCCGCTGATCACGCCGTTGATGAGTTCGGCGGCGTCTTGGGGCGTCTCGGCCGTCACCGACGACGGTGGGTGGAACTCCCGCTGGATGGAGGACGACACCTCCGTGTAGTACGGCGTCAACGGCCGGGGCGCTGCTGCTTCCATGCTCGCCACGATGGCGTCGGCCATGGGGTACGCCTCACGGACCTTGGGGTCGTCGTAGACCGCCTCCGCAGCGGCCGGGTTGCCGTTCGTCAGCATGTAGTACTTCTGGCTCTCCTCGGACGTGATGCACTCGGTGGCGGCGAGAGCCTCCTCTTCGTACTCCGAGAAGGCGCCGATGCCGATGTGGATGCCGCCGAGAGGTGGCGCCGACGGCTGGTCCTCGCTGACGCGCGGGTACATGGTCCAGCCGATGTCGTTCAGCACGTCCTTGCCGAGCGTGCCGGCGTCGACCTCGCCCTGCCAGGCGGCCCAGACATAGGGCCAGTTCACCAGGAAGCCACCGTCGGGGCCCTGGAAGAGGCGACGGGCTGCCTCCTCCTCCTGGGTGGACAGCGCGGGACCGCCGACCTCCGCCACCTGGTTGATGACCTCGGCCGCCGCCTGACCTTCTGGCGAGTCGATGCCGAGCTCGATGTCCTCCGGCGGTGCTTCAGGGTTGGTCACCACGTTGGCGCCGGCCGACTCGACCAGCGCGTTGATCCACACGGTGTAGCCCTCGTAGAGCAGCCCCTGGGCGGCCACTGTCTTGTTCTCACTGTCGGCGGCCTGCACGATCTGGTCCCACGTCACCGGCTGCGACATGTTCAGGCCGGCCGCCTGCGCGACGCTCTTGCGATACCACAGCAGCTGGGTGTTGGCCCAGAACGGCACCGCCACCAGCTTGTCCTCCCAGGTCGCGCTGGTCACGGCCGGTTCGAAGATCCCCTCGGTGAACTCCGCGGCGCGATCCTCCGGGATGTCGGCGAGGAAACCGGCGGTGGCGAACTCCGCCGTGAACGGCGGGTCGAGGCTCATCAGGTCGACGGAGGAGTCGCTGCCCGCCAGTCGGCGCAGGAGCTGCTCGCGCTGCGCCGTGGCGTCCGTGGGCAGACCACTGGTGGTGATCTCGTATTCGCCGTTGGCCTCCTTGGTGCACTTCTCCGCGAGGGCGTCCTGGCCGCCGGTGTCCGGGTTGGTGTACCAGGTCAACGTCGGCGGTCCGGTGTCGTCGCCTCCGCAAGCCGCGAGCAGCGACATGCCGACCGCGAGAGCGGCGGCGAGCGCCGTCTTCCGGGGCTTGCGCACCCTCTGCCTCATCTCGTTCTCGCGGAGTAGTCGCGAGGTCCGCCCAACGGCGACTTGTCGCAGCGTGCTGACTGTGGCATCTGCAGATCTCCTGAGTTGGCCGGGCTGGTCTGACGCGCACTATGCCAGGCTGTGACCTGGATCGCACCGGCCCGACACCCGGCGGTCACACCGTGTTCGGATTGATATGCAGCGGCATGCCCTGAGCGAGCGGGGTGGTCACCGTTGCGATACCTCTCGTCACTGTGCGGAGCCCTCCAGCATCTCGGTGACGAGCGCGGCGATGGGCGACCGCTCGGAGCGGGTGAGCGTCACGTGGGCGAACAGCGGGTGCCCCTTGAGTGTCTCGACGACCGCCGCGACCCCGTCGTGGCGGCCCACCCGCAGGTTGTCGCGCTGGGCGATGTCGTGGGTGAGGACGACCCGGGAGTTGGCGCCGATCCGCGACAGCACGGTGAGCAGCACGTTGCGTTCGAGGGACTGCGCCTCGTCCACGATCACGAAGGCGTCGTGCAGAGACCGGCCACGGATGTGGGTGAGCGGCAGGACCTCGAGCATGCCCCGGTCGAGGATCTCGTCCACGACGTGGGTGCTGACCAGCGCGCCCAGCGTGTCGAAGACGGCCTGGGCCCAGGGGTGCATCTTCTCGGACTCGTTGCCGGGCAGGTAGCCGAGGTCCTGGCCCCCCACGGCGTACAGCGGCCGGAAGACCAGCACCTTCCGGTGACGCCGCCTCTCGAGGACGTTCTCCAGCCCGGCGCACAGGGCCAGCGCCGACTTGCCGGTGCCGGCGCGGCCGCCGAGGGAGATGATCCCGACGTCGGGGTCGAGCAGCAGGTCGAGCGCGACGCGCTGCTCGGCCGAGCGGCCGCGCAGGCCGAACGCCTCGCGGTCGCCCCGGACCAGGCGCACCCGCTTGTCAGGTCCCATCCGGCCGAGGGCGCTGCCACGCTCGGACAGCATCACCACGCCGGCATGACAGGGCAGGTCGCGCGCCTCGTCGACGTCGACGAGGCCGTCGTCGTACAGCTCGTCGACGACGTGACCGGCGACCTCCATCTCGGCCACGCCGGTCCACCCCGACTGGGGCACCAGCTCGGCGCGGTACTCCTCGGCGGCGAGGCCGACGGCGGAGGCCTTGACGCGCATGGGCAGGTCCTTGGAGACCAGCGTCACGGCACGCCCCTCCTGCGCCAGGTTGCGTGCCACCGCGAGGATCCGGGTGTCGTTGTCACCGAGCCGGAACCCCGCCGGCAGCACCTCGGGATCGGTGTGGTTCAGCTCGACTCGCAGACTTCCGCCGCCGTCGCCGATGGGTACCGGCGCATCGAGCCGTCCGTGCAGCACCCGGAGCTCGTCCAGCCGACGCAGCGCCGAGCGGGCGAAGTAGCCCAGCTCGGGGTGGTGTCGCTTGGCCTCGAGCTCCGAGACGACCACCACGGGGAGCACGACCTCGTGCTCCTCGAAGCGGCCCAGCGCAGTCGGGTCGGCGAGCAGGACGCTGGTGTCCAGCACGTACGTGCGAACCGGGTCGGCGGGCGAAGAAACCGGCTCGCGAACGGGATCAGGCACGGTGGATCCTTCCGGACCATGCGCTGCTGCGGCGCCCGGTCCCAGGTCGAAGGGACCGGGAACGGCGCGCGGAGCGGTGCCGAGCGTCACTGGGCCTCCCGGGGCGACCGGCTGCCCGGCCGTCGGAGCCGACGCTACGGCTGCCCGTCGCGGTGCGGGTCCCGACACGCCATGCCTGCGGGCGCAATCGTCGCCAGCCAGCCGCTCCCGCCGTCAGACGCCGTACCGGCGCTCCCGGGCGGCGTACGCCCGCAGGGCCCGGAGGAAGTCGATCCGCCGGAAGTCCGGCCACAGCGCGTCACAGAACCAGAACTCCGAATGCGCGCTCTGCCAGAGCAGGAAGCCGCTCAGCCGCTGCTCGCCGGAGGTGCGGATCACCAGGTCGGGATCGGGTTGTCCCTTGGTGTACAGGTGACGGGCGATGTGCTCGACGTCGAGGCTCTCGGCGAGCTCCTCGATGGAGACGCCGCGGGACGCGTGCTCCGTCAGCAGGGCACGCACCGCGTCGGTGAGCTCGCGCCGTCCGCCGTAGCCCACCGCCACGTTCACGGTGAGCCCGTCGACCTGGTCGGTCGTCGCGGCCGCCTCCTTCATCGCCTCGGCGGCGTCCGCCGGCAGGAGGTCCAGCGCGCCGAGCGGCTGGAGCCGCCATCGACCGCTCTCGGCGAGTGACCGCACCAGGTCGACGATCACGGACATCAGCTCGGTCAGCTGCTCGGACTCGCGGTTGAGGTTGTCGGTCGACAGCAGCCACAGGGTCACCACCTCGACGCGCGCCTCCTCGCACCAGCCGAGGAACTCCGTGATCTTGTCCGCCCCGGCCTGGTAGCCGGCCCGGTAGCCGCTCCCGTCGTTCGCCTCGGAGGAGCGGGCCCAGCGGCGGTTGCCGTCGACGATGACGCCGACGTGCCGCGGCATGGCTGCGGACTCGAGGCGTCGCTGCAGTCGTCGGGTGTACACGGCGTACGCGATGTCGCGAACTGTTCGCCTGGCCCTGCCCATCCGCATCCGCCCCTCGCCACGGCAACGTGATCAGCACCTCAGGCTATCGCCGGGTGCCCCGCGCGGGGCGCATCTACGCTGAGTTGCATGACAGGCCCCGGACGGATGCAGGCGATGGGCCACGAGGTCGGTGACCGCCTGCGCGACACGGTGGGCGAGATCAAGCCGCGACTCCGCGGGTGGCTGCACACGGCCACCGTGCCGCTGTCGCTGGCTGCGGGCATCGTGCTGGTCGTGCTGTCACCGGGGGGTGAGGCGCGCACGGGTGCGGTCGTGTTCACGGTGACGTCGGTCCTGCTCTTCACCGTCAGCGCCGTCTACCACACGCCCGCCTGGGGGACCCGCGCGCACGGCGTCCTGCAGCGCCTCGACCACGCCAACATCTTCCTGCTCATCGCCGGGACGTACACACCGTTCGCGCTGCTGCTCCTCGACACGCGCAACGCCGAAGTGCTCCTGACCATCGTGTGGGTGGGTGCTCTGTTGGGGGTCGCGTTCCGCGTGCTCTGGGTAGGGGCGCCGCGCTGGCTCTACGTGCCCGTCTACGTGGCGCTGGGCTGGGCGGCGGCGTTCTGGGCCGGTGACTTCGCCGCGTCCGCGAACACCGCCGTCCTCACCTTGATGGTGGTGGGCGGGTTGCTGTACTCGCTGGGCGGTCTCGTCTACGCGGTCAAGAAGCCGGACCCGCTCCCGCGGTGGTTCGGCTTCCACGAGGTGTTCCACGCCTTGACCATCGCTGCCTTCACCGTCCACTACGTCGGCATCTCGTTGGCCACCTACGCCGTGTGACCGCCGGGTGACCGCCGGGTGACCGCCGGGTGACCGCCGGCTGACGCGTCGGCCGGGCCGTTCGGTGAGCAATCGTCGTAGTGCGCGGATGATGCACAAGAGGGGGGGCGGATCTCGCTCAGGTGGGGTCGGCCGAGGCGGGGTCGTCGGGGGTGCGGTCCGGTCCCTGGGCGCGGACCTCCTCGACCTTCTCCATGGCCGTGCGCAGCTCGGCCAGCCAGCTGTCGGCGTTCTGCTGCACGAGCCGGACGCACCACCCGAGAGCGTCGGCGCGGGACCTGGCGACACCTGCGTCGACCAGCGTGTCGAGCACCTGGCGCTCCGGCTGGCGCAGCCGGGTCATCACCGGAGCGGCGAGCTGGCTGAACACCTGCGTGGTGTCCCCGCACTCGACGCCCCAGGCCACCTTTCGGCCGCTGCGGTGCTCGAGCTCGCGGGCGATCGTGATCCGCCGGTCGCGGGTGTCCTCGCGGAAGCCCTTGATGCGCCCTCGGACGGCGGCCGCCTGCTCGGCGGCGGAGGCGCCTGCCGCCGTCTGCGGCAGCGGGAGGCGACCCAGGATGAGGATCTCGTCACGGTCGACGGTGACGGTGGGCTCGGACTCGAACCAGTCGTCGGGAAGGCGGCCGGTGAGCCAGCCGCGAAGTGTCTCGTTGTCAGTCATGGAGCAATGATTACACGATTACACAAGTGATCCAAGCGCCGCAGGATCGGTGACCGGCCGCTGACAGGTGAGCTGCCGGCACAGGTACGCCGCCGCCTGGCCGTCGACCCGGTCGCGGCCCTCGAGCAGGGGCACGCCGGGGGTTCCCGGCTCGGCGGCCACCACGACGGCCCCCGGGGAGTCCAGCGCCAACGCAGCCCGGTGCAGCCGCTCGCGACCGGGATCGCCGGCCGCCCCCACCACGGCCACCTCCACCGGGCCGGCGCGCAGCGCCTCGGCGACCGCCAGCGTCCATCCGGCGAACCTCGGCGCCCGACGAGCGACGCCTGCGGCGGCACGCACGGCTGCCTCGGCCGCCTCCCGGTGTCGGTGCGAGCCGGTGACCGCGGCGTACGCGACGAGTGCCGAGGCCACCGCCGAGGTCCCGGACGGGCTCGCGTTGTCGCCCACCTCGGACGGGCGCAGCACGAGGGTCTCCGCATCGTCCGCGGTGTCGTGGAAGCCGCCCTGGCCGTCGGCGAACGACGTGAGCACGCTCTCCAGCAGCGCCGCCGCTCGCCCCAGCCAGACCGGATCCCCCGTCGCACCGAGCAGGGCCAGGTACGCCTCGGCCACGCAGCCGTAGTCCTCGAGGACACCGGCGTGCGGGCCAGCCCGGCCGTCTCGTGACGTGCGGAGCAGCACGCGGCGCGACCCGTCCCGCACCGTGTGCAGCTCGGCCAGCAGCTCACCGGTGGCGCGCGCCGCGGCGACGTACCGGGGCTCGGCCAGCAGGACTCCGGCCTCGGCAAGCGCCGTGACGGCCAGACCGTTCCACGCCGCCACCACCTTGTCGTCGAGCGCCGGCCGGGTGCGCCGTTCCCGCACCGCCAGGAGCGCGGAACGCACGCGCTCCCATCGGAACACGTCATCGGGGTCGGCGCGCAGCTGCAGGGTGGAGGCACCATGCTCGAACGTGCCGCCTGGCGTCACCGTGAGCAGCCGGGTCGCCCAGGCTGCGTCCTCGGGGCCGAGCACCTCCGCGAGCTCCTCCGGCGTCCACACGTAGTACCGACCCTCGTCGCCCTCGGTGTCGGCATCCAGCGCGGACGCGAGGCCGCCCTGCTCGGTCCGCAGCTCGCGCAGGCAGAAGTCCGCGGTCTCGCGCGCCACCCGCTCGCCGAGCGGGTCCCCCGTCTGGCGCCACCAGTGGAGGTACGCCCGCAGCAGCAGCGCGTTGTCGTACAGCATCTTCTCGAAGTGCGGCACGGTCCACGAGGCGTCCACCGAGTACCGGGCGAACCCGCCGCCGAGCTGGTCGTACATGCCGCCGCGGGCCATCGCCGCGAAGGTCCCACCGGCCATGGCGAGCGCCCGCCCCGCCGATGCCTGCGCCGACGACTGGGCCCGCCCCCAGGCGGCATGGCGCAGCAGGAACTCGAGGACCATCGACGGCGGGAACTTCGGCGCATCGCCGAACCCCTTGCCCTGCGGGTCGAACTGCCCGGCCAGGCCCGTCACGGCCGCTTCCAGGTCGGCGTCGCCGAGACCGTCCTCCGGCTCCGGGCCGAGCGCCTGCAGCTGCGCCACCACGTCGCGGCCCACCCGGTCGACCTCGTCGCGCCGGTTGGTCCACGCGTCGACCAGGGCGGTCAGGACCTGCGGGAACGCCGGCATGCCGCGCGCCGGCCGGGGCGGGAAGTAGGTGCCGCAGAAGAACGGCTCCCCGTCGGGCGTGAGCGCACAGGTCATCGGCCACCCGCCGTGACCGGTCATGGCCTGGGTCGCGGTCATGTACACCGCGTCCACGTCGGGCCGCTCCTCGCGGTCGACCTTCACGCACACGAAGTGCTCGTTGAGATAGGCGGCGGTCTGCCCGTCCTCGAACGACTCGTGCGCCATCACGTGGCACCAGTGGCAGGCCGCGTAGCCCACGCTCAGCAGGACGGGCACGTCCCGGCGGCGCGCCTCGGCGAAGGCCTCCTCACCCCATGGCCACCAGTCGACGGGGTTGTCCGCGTGCTGCAGGAGGTACGGGCTGGTGGCGTCGGCCAGCCGGTTGCGACCGCTCATCGGGGCGGCTCTGACGCCGGCCCCGGCCCTGGCCCGGTGTCGTCATCACCCGGCTGTGGAGCCGCAGGGTCCGGTGGCAGGTCTGCCCGGTCGGAGGGCGCCTCCCCCTCGTCGAAGTCGATCTTCTTCAGCTGCCGGGTGAAGCTGCGCAGCAGCACGGCCGTGGCGATCGCGAGCGCCAGCACGACCACCAGGCCGAGCACGCCGGGCTTGACCGTGTCGGGGTCGAGCCCGGCCAGCCAGGTGGGGTCCATGTCGCCATAGTGCCCACTACGCGCAACCGCACCGGGCACCGCGGGTGCCCGGTGGGGTCAGCGCCGGCTCAGAAGTGCAGGCGCAGGATACGCCCGCTGTACCGCGGGTTGCCCTCGAAGCCCGAGGACGGCGCGATCGACCACGCCGCGACCCGCACCGAGTCTCCCTTGGCGGTGACGATGCCGGCGGGGAAGGGGACGCGCATATGGCTGCGCCCGTCACCGCCGGTGTTCGCCTTCACCACACGCCCCGGGAAGCACTGCGGCGCCTGGTCGAAGCCGCACCCGGAGAACAGCTCGCTGACGTACAGCGTGCCGTCCCGCGACGCCGCGACACCCGTGATCCCGGTGAACCCCCGGTAGACGTGCAGCAGGCGGCCGGCGCGCGTGAACTCGAAGACCCTGGCCGCGCCGGGCTTCTCCGACCAGAGCGTGCCGACATAGATGTGACCGTTGCCGCCCTTGCTGATCACGGTCGGCACCGCGTCGAGCTTCGGGCCGGGGTCCAGCTCGGCCCACAGCCGTAGCTTCCCGCCCTTCAGCTGCAGGATGGAGTCTCCCGCGGCGTCGGCGACCAGAGTCTGGCCCTTGAGGCCCAGCACGGAGTACGGGTTGGAGTCGAAGCCCTCGCCGTCAGGGTCGTGCTTGCGCTCGAAGGCGGTGATGTTCGCGCGGATGTGCGTCACCCCGCCGGGCACCTTACGTGCCAACAGCTTGCCCAGCTGCTTGGTGTCCGTGCCCGGCGGAAGCAACCGTGGCGGGGCAAAGGTCTCCACGGCGAGGAACGGCCCGCCCGGTGTCTTGCTCGCGCCGTCAGGGCCCACGGCGAAGCTCCCGTCCGGCCCGGCCAGCGAGATCAGGCGCCGCATGACAACGCGCTTGTTCCCGTGCTTGACCAGGCTGACCTTGCCGCTGAAGCCCACACACGCGTCCCTCCCGCAGTTGTTGGGGTTGGCGTGCCCGGCCTCGGCCACCACCAGGGCTCCGCCCTCGGTGCGCGACAGCTGGCGAGGGTTGTCCAGACCGCTGATGAGGCGCGTGGCGTCCGTGGGCACCCGGACACCGGCGTTGCCCGCGTCCCCTGAAGCTGCTGCCGCTGCCCGCAAGGCGCGCTCCGAGAACGGGAGGTGGTCGTCGCCCACCTTGCTGGCGCCCGCCTGAGGCACAGACAGCACGGCCGCGGCGGCAAGCGGTAGACCGGCGATCGCGACGGCGAGCACGCGCGGACGGCAGACTCTGAGCGTTGTTCCCGGGGACATGGCGGTCCTCTCCGCTGGAGTTGGTGCGGCTTGTTCTACCGCGTTTCGGCGAACGTGTCACCGCCCATATGGGACACGTTCCCGGCCACTGCTTGAACTCCCGGTCGGGTCAGTCGCGGAGCCCGGCGAACAGGTCGTCCTCGGGGATCGGAGCCGATACCCGGCTGTGCACCAGCTCGTAGTCCTCGGTCGGCCAGGCCGCCTGATGCACGTCCAGCGGGCAGGCGAACCACGCCCCCTCGGGGTCGATCTGGGTGGCATGGGCCAGCAGCGCCTGGTCGCGGACGGCGAAGTACTCGGCGCACGGCACCCGCGTGGTGATCCGATCGTCGTGTGCGGGATCGGGTTTCCACTCCGCGAGCCGGTCGGCGTACGGCGACTCCAGACCGCGACGCAGCATCTCGTCGTGCAGCGCCTGCGTGCGTTCGCGGTGGAACGAGTGGTGGTAGTAGAGCTTCTGCGGCTCCCAGGGTGCCCCGCAGTCCGGGTACTGCTCGGGGTCGCCCGCGGCCTGGTACGCCAGCACCGACACGCGATGGCACATCACGTGGTCGGGATGCGGGTACCCACCCCGCTCGTCGTACGTCGTGACGACGTGCGGCCGGAACGACCGGATCAGCCGCACCAGCGGAGCCGCTGCCGTCGCGACGTCGAGGCTGGCGAAACAGCCCACCGGCAGGGGTGGCGGTGGGTCCCCCTCGGGATACCCCGAGTCGACGAATCCCAGCCAGTCCTGGGAGACACCGAGGATCTCCCGGGCCCGGTCCATCTCCTGCCGGCGGATCTCGGCGATGTTGGCCAGGACCTCCGGCCGGTCCATGTTCGGGTTCAGGATCGAGCCGCGCTCACCGCCGGTACAGGTCACCACGTGGACGTCGACACCTTCGGCGACGTACCGCGCCGTGGAGGCGGCCCCTTTGCTGGACTCGTCGTCCGGATGGGCATGAACGTGCAGCAGACGCAGGTCGGAGGACGCGGTCACACCTGAAAGAATGCAGCATGGCGGCAACGGGTCCGGCAGCCGCCGCACGCGCGGCCATGCCGGAGCGGTACGGGCCATCGCGCCGGGGTCGTCGGCTGCTGGTGGTGGCGGTGACCGTCGTCGTTGCCGTCATCGGGCTCGGCTGGCTGCTGTGGGCGGCGACGCTGCAGTCCACCCCGGACGTCGCCGCTGGGGTGACCGGCTTCGACGTCGTGTCGGACGGGCGGACCGACGTCACGCTCGAGGTCGAACGCCGGGTACCCGGTGCCGTGCGGTGCACCGTGTACGCCCAGGCGCCGGACACCTCGATCGTCGGGGAGCGCGAGGTCCTGCTCGACGCCGCGGAGCCGGGCACCGTGGACGCGACGGTCAGCATCGCCACCGAGCGGCGCGCGACCTCGGCGACGGTGCGCGAGTGCACGCTCGACTGACGGGCCGGACCGACGGGTTCGACGACCGGGGGCAACCTCTTGCGTGCAGGCCCGGGCCTTTGCCTCCACTTGCTACCGTTGACGGCTTGCCCCGCAACCGCGGGCCTACCCCCTGTGCCGTATCGAGGAGCTCTCAGCCGTGTCCCAGCCGACCGAGGAGACCGTCATCTGGCTCACCCAGGATGCGTACGACCGTCTGCAGGCGGAGCTCGACCACCTCCGTGGCCCCGCGCGCTCCGAGCTGGCGGCCCGCATCGGCGAGGCCCGGGACGAGGGCGACCTGCGTGAGAACGGCGGCTACCACGCCGCCAAGGAGGAGCAGGGCAAGTCCGAGGCGCGCATCCGCCAGCTCGAGGACATGCTCCGCCGGGCCGAGGTGGGCGATCCTCCGAACTCGGGCTCGGGCGTGGACGCGGGAATGGTGGTGACCATCCGGTTCGCCGGCGCCGACGGCACCGAGACGTTCCTGCTGGGCTCGCGCGAGGTACTCGCGCTCGACGACTCGGTCGACCTCGACGTGTACTCGCCGCAGAGCCCGCTGGGCGCGGCGATCCGGGGCAAGGACGTCGGCGACTCGGCGTCCTACCAGGCGCCGAACGGTCGCACCGTCGCCGTAGAGATCGTGGAAGCCAAGCCGTTCCGCGGCTGATCGGGAGAGCCGTTCCGCGGCTGATCGGGAGAGCCGTTCCGCGGCTGATCGGAAGAGCCGTTCCGCGGCTGATCGGAAGAGCCGTTCCGCGGCTGATCGGAAGAGCCGTTCCGCGGCTGACCAGGGAGAGCTGATGCCCACCACTGACCTGACCATCGAGACGTTCGAGCCGGCCATCGAGAGCGGCGGCATCCTGCTGGTCGACTTCTGGGCCGCCTGGTGCGGGCCGTGCCGGCAGTTCGCCCCGGTCTTCGAGAAGGCGTCCGAGGAGAACCCGGACATCTCGTTCGCCAAGGTCGACACCGAGGCCGAGCAGGCGCTGGCGGGCGGGCTGGGCATCTCGTCCATCCCCACCCTGATGGCCTTCCGCGACGGCATCCTGCTGCACGCGCAGGCGGGCGCACTGCCCGCACCAGCGCTGGCGCAGCTCATCGACGCCGTACGCGCTGTCGACATGGACGAGGTACGGCGCCAGCTCGCCCAGCAGGAGCAGGAGCAGCAGCAGGGTCAGGGTCAGACCAAGGCGAGCGGGTAGCCCGCCTCCCGGACCCGTGCCACCACGCCGGCACGGTGGGCGTCGCCCCGGGTCTCGACCTGGCACGCCACCTCGACCTCGTCGACGTGCAGCTGGGCGGAGACGCGCTGGTGCACGACGTCGAGCACGTTGGCCCGGGCGTCGGCGAGCAGACCCAACAGCCGCGCCAGCTCACCCGGCCGGTCCGGGATCCGTACTCTGAACGACAGGTAGCGACCGGCCGCAGCGAGGCCGTGCCGCACCACCTGCAGCAGCAGCAGGGGGTCGATGTTCCCGCCCGAGAGCACCGCGACGATCGGGCCCGGCCAGCGCCCGGGCTGGTCCAGCAGGGCCGCCACCGCTGCCGCGCCGGCGGGCTCGACGACCTGCTTGGTGCGCTCGAGCAGCAGCACCAGAGCCTGGGACAGCGCCTCCTCTCCCACCGTCACCACCTCGTCGACATCACGCAGCACCGTCGCCAGCGGTACCTCGCCGGGACGGCCGACCGCGATGCCGTCGGCGATGGTGCTCATGGCGGTCAGCGCCACCGGCTCTCCCGCCCGGATGCTGGCCGGGTAGGCGGCCGCGTCCTCGGCCTGCACCCCCACCAGGCGAACGCCGGGGTTGAGCGCCCGCATGGCGGTGGCCACGCCGGCCAGCAGCCCGCCACCTCCGCACGGCACCAGCACGGTGGCCGCAGCGGGGACCTGCTCGATCAGCTCGAGGCCGAGCGTGCCCTGCCCGGCCACCACGTCCGGGTGGTCGAAGGGATGGATGAGCACGGCTCCGGTCGAGGCCGCGTGCTCCTGGGCAGCCGCGAGGGCGTCGTCCACGCTGGCGCCTGCGAAGCGTACGTCCGCCCCGTAGGCGCGGGTGGCGTTCTCCTTGGGGATGGGGGCACCCTCGGGCATGAACACCGTGGCCCCGATGTCCAGGATCGCCGCCGCCAGCGCCACCCCCTGCGCGTGGTTGCCGGCGCTGGCGGCCACCACACCGGCGGCCCGCTCGGTGTCGGTGAGCCGCGAGATGCGGACGTAGGCGCCACGGATCTTGAACGACCCGGTGCGCTGCAGGTTCTCGCACTTGAGGTGCACGTCGGAGCCCGCCACCCCGGCCAACCAGCGGGACTGCTCCACCGGCGTCCGCAGTGCGACACCCGCCACCAGCTCCTGCGCCGCCCTGACGTCGTCGAGGGTGACCTGACGTTCCAGCACCTCGGCAGCGTACGACCGCACTCAGGACAAGGTGACGTGGTGCAGCCGGCGCCACCGCAGCGTGTCGTCGCTGGGGCCCTCGACCGCGCCCTGCCAGGAGATGCTGGCGTGCCGTCCATCGAGGTCGAGGGTGGCGAGGGAGTTGTCGAACCAGGGTCCGCACCGCACCTTCCACCGCCATGGCGGGGCCGGCACCCTCGCGCTGCGGGCGACCGCCATGCCCACGGCGTTGGCCACGCCGTAGGCGAGCGCCGCGGTGACGAAGCGCATCGACCGGGGCAGCGGGTTCCGGATGGGTGAGCAGACCGCCTGCAGGAGCCGTCCCGGACCCTGCCCGGGACGCCCGTCCCCGTCCGGCGTGCCCTGGGGATCCGGGGCCGCGGGCAGCACCGCCTCGGCGAGGTAGGAGTGATGCACGTCGCCCGCGAGCCACATGACAGTGGCCGGCGCGGGGCCACGCCGCCCTGCAGCGACGTCGGCCGACAGGGTCGCCAGCCGCTGGAACGTCCCCTGGAAGGCGGCCCAGTGCTCGAGGTCGAAGGTCTGGCGGATCGTCTCGCCCCAGCCCCGGTGGCGGTCCCCCCAGACGCCCCCTGCCACCGCCTCGTTCCAGGCCTCCATGTGGTGCAGCCCGATGGGCAGCAGGAACGGAAGCGACGTCGCCAGCAGCAGGTGGTCGTGGCCGCCGGTCATCTGGTCCTCGAGCCAGGCCTCCTCGCCGTCGTCGAGCATCGCGCGCCGCTCGGGGTCGAGGACCCGTCCGGCGCGGGAGTCGATGACGACCAGCCGGGTGCCGCCGATGTCGCGGGCATAGCTCCACCGGTAGCAGCCCGGGTCGGCGTTGGCGCAGTCGCCGAAGGCGTCCAGCACCTTTCCCGCGTCATGACCGGCGGCCGACGCCTCCTGGACATCACGCCAGACAGCGTCGTCGGCACGCTCGGCGGGAGACAGGTTGCCGAGGTGCTGATAGACCCAGTACGACGCCAGGCCGCCCACGATCCGGTGGTGCCACCAGCTGTGCGCCTCCATCTGCTCGCGCCACGTGTGCGAGGTGTTCCAGTCGTCGCGCACGTCATGGTCGTCGAACACCATCGCGCTGGGCACGGTCGACAGCAACCAGCGCACCGTCGGCTCCGTCCACGCAAGGCGGTACAGGTAGGCGTACTCGTCGTAGTCGGCGATCTCCTCCCCCGGCGGAACGGCGATGTCCCGCCTGGAGGCGATGAAGTCACGCATCCCGTTCGAGGTCTCGTCGGCGTAGACCTGGTCGCCGAGGAACAGCAGCAGCGACGGCCACGCCGTGCGCTCGGGGTCGTCGGGTCCGGGTGGTCCTTCGTACGCCAGCCGGAGCGACAGCGCCCGCAGCGCGTCCACGCCATAGCGGCGGTTGGTGATGTGGTCGTGCGGCAGGCTCTCGCGACAGCTCCCGAAGACGAGCCGAAGCGGCCGGGACAGGTCGAGGGTCCGCAGGGCGCTCGGTGGGAACCCCGACCGTGGCGGCGGCCAGGCCTTCTGCTGCGAGCCGCCGTCCGGCCCGGCGGTGGCATCGTCGATCCACACCTCGTACGGCTCGGCGGAGCCGGGGGTCAGGCCGGTCACGTCCACGAGGGCGTAGTGGTGCCCGTGCACGGTGAACGTGGTGGCGTCCCCACGGTGGGCCGCCGTCCGCACCGACACCTCGGCAGGACGAGCTGTCTCCACCCAGACCGTCGCCGTGGTCTCGGAGGCATGCCGGAGGAGGGGGCCGAGCACCAGCATCGGCGCGTCGGCAGCGGTGTCGGTCACGGCGCAGTTCTACCGTGCGCCGGAGGACTTGTCTCGGGCGTCCGCCTCACGCGTGATCCGGAGACGGCTCGACGGCGGACGGTGTGTCGACTTCGGGAGCCGCGGCATGACCCGCCCAGAACTTGCGGACGGCGTTCCCGCACGCCGCGATGGGCACCGCGATCAGGGCTCCGACGATGCCGCCGGCGACCAGGCCTATGGCGATGGCGAGGATGATGCCGAGCGGGTGCACCGCCACGAGCCGTCCCATCAGGAACGGCTGCAGGACGTGCGACTCCAGCTGCTGGACGGCCACCACGACACCCAGCATCACCAGCGCGATCAGCGGGCCCTGAGCCACCAGGGCCACGAGCACAGCGACCGCGCCGGACACCGCCGCGCCCACGATCGGCACGAACGCCCCCAGGAAGACGAGCACGCCCAGCGGGAGCGCCAGGGGCACGCCGAGGATGAGCGCGCCGACGCCGATACCCACCGCGTCGGTCAGCGCCACCAGGATGGTGGCCCGGACGAACGCGGTCAGCGAGACCCACGCGACCCGGCCCGACGCGTCCAGCCCGTACTGCGCCGACTGCGGGAGGAGGTTGACCAGCCAGGTCCAGATGCGGCCGCCCTGCGCACAGAAGAAGAACGTCGCGAACAGCACGATGAACGCTCCGGTGAAGACCCGGGTCACCGTGGTCCCCACCTCCCCGGCCCGGGCCACCACCTCACTGCCACCGGCGCCCTGAACGGTGTCCTGGGCGGCGGTGATCACAGCGGACAGCTGCTTGTCACTGAGGCCGAGCGGGCCGTCCCGGAGCCAGTCCTGGATCTGCCCGAGGCCGGTGACGACGTCGTCGCTCAACCGGGTGGCCTGGGACGCCACCTGGGTGCCCACCAGCGTGAGCAGGCCGAAGACCACGACCACGCCCAGCAGCACGACCAGACCCGCCGCCAGCCCGCGGTGCACTCCCAGCCGCTCCAGTACGTCCACCGCGGGCGCGGCGAGCGCGGTGGTGAGGATGGCGATCGCCAGCGGGACGGTGACCTCGCTGAAGAAGTCCAGCAGTGCGAGCAGCTGGGCGCCCGCTGCCAGCAGGATGATCAGGCACAGCCCCCACGCCGTGGTCTTGATGACCAGCGGAGGCACCCCCAGGCCGGACAGCCGCTCCGGGGAAACCGGCGGCCCCTCGACCGAGACCGGCCGCGGCGGCAGCCCGGCGAGAAGCCGCTGCCTCTCGTCGCGACCCTCCCGGGCGGCACTGGCCAGGGCACGCACCCGGTCGGCCGGATGCCATCGTCGTCTCACCCCGCCATCTTCCTCTCCGCGGGGCTCCCCCGTCTCACGCACCGCCGAAGGACGTGGTCAGCAGGGCGGCGGCGGCGTCAGGGAGGTCGTCCGCGAGCAGGCCGGCTGCCATCAGGACGTACGCCCTGTCGACGGCAAGTCTCGGGGCGCGCGGCAGCAGCCAGCCACCCGCGACCTCCGTACCCGTGGACGCAGCCAGCACGCGCTCGGCCGCGACGGGGGCGGCATGTCGCAGGACGCCGCCCGAGCCCACCAGCAGGCCGACCTCGCGCAGGTCCTTGCCGGTCCGCTCGACCACCCTGCCACCGGGGCTCAGCACCACCCGCTGCCGCCCGCAGTGCCGACGCAGCGCCACCCCGGCGGCCACCTCCGCCAGTCGCAGGTCCGTCCGGAGACCGGCCTCGTCAGCCGGCACCAGAGCAGGGTGGATGCGGCGCTCCCGCGCTGCTGCAGCCAGGTCCGCCTCGACCTCGCCAGGACCGACCAGGCCGGCATCGGCGCCCTGCTGCACGGTCGACTCCGCGCTCCACCGCATGCCCAGGTCACCCTCCACGGTGCGGGTCGTGCGGGTCGGGGCGACCACCTGCCGCGCGAGGCCGGCGTCCTCCGGGTCGGGCTCGACGACCGAGTACACGTCGGTCGTGGCGCCTCCGACGTCGACGACGGCGACGTCACCGACCACTGCGGCGAGCCGCTCGACCCCGCGGCGCACC
The DNA here is from genome assembly GCA_029266455.1 of Nocardioidaceae bacterium. Classification (GTDB taxonomy): domain Bacteria; phylum Actinomycetota; class Actinomycetes; order Propionibacteriales; family Nocardioidaceae; genus JACCWP01. Next base: position 45,263 of record JAQSWV010000004.1, on the reverse strand, counting down.
ACGTCCGGCGTGGGACCCGTGACCATCTGCTCGAACTCCGCGGAGGCGGACAGGTGCTTCCCGCCGATGACGTGCCGGAGGAAGGCTGCCCGGATCGCGGCGCGGGCAGGCTCGGGCGTGAGCACACCGATCCGTGGCATCACGTTGCCGGCCACTTCGTGGTGCACACCTCCCGCGCGGAGCGCGGCGCCGGCCTGTTCCACCGCGTCCGCGTTGCCCGCCAGGACGACCGGTCCGGGCCAACGGGCCTTGCCGAGGCTGCCGGCCGCCGACACGACGACCTCCGCGTTCCCCCCGTCGGTGCCTCCCACCAGCAGCACGAGGTCCGGACGGCTCGCTCGCAGCGCCTCGATCCGGCCATGGTCCAGGCCACCGGCGCCCACGTGCACGACGCGACCGCCACTGGACAGCGCCACCCGCCGGCCGGCCTCGGCCGTCACCAGCTCCTCGTTGCCCACGACGCCGATCCGCAGACCGCCACCGGCGGACGAGCAGGCACGCACCTGCGCGCGCGCCGCCCCAGGCTCCGTCCGGGCCAGCGCGGCACGGCACTGGTCCCAGCCCTCGAGCACGTCGGTGTCGACGGTCGTGGGTGCCGACGCCGAGGCGACCAGCGTTCCCGCGTCCACGTCCACCAGGAGTGCCTTGGTGAACGTCGAGCCGAAGTCGGCGCAGACGACGAGGCTCACGCGCCGCCGTCGAGGGCGTGGGCCAGGTCGGCGACCAGGTCGTCAGCGGTCTCGATGCCCACGCTGAGCCGAACCAGATCGGAGGGGACCTCGAGGGGGGACCCCGCCACGGAGGCGTGGGTCATACGCCCCGGATGCTCGATGAGCGACTCCACGCCACCCAGGGACTCCGCGAGGGTGAAGACCCGGGAGCGCTCGACCACCTCCAGGGCCGCGGCTTCGCCGCCTTGCAGCCGGAACGCCACCATCCCGCCGAAGCGACGCATCTGCCGCCGCGCCACCACATGGCCGGGAAACTCCGGGAGGCCGGGATACAGCACCTGCGACACCTCGGGCCGGCTGCCGAGGAACTCCACCACGCGCTCGGCGTTGTCACAGTGCCGCTCCATCCGCACCGCGAGCGTGCGCAGACCGCGCAACACCAACCAGGCGTCGAACGGACCGGCGACCGCCCCCACGGCGTTGTGCATGAAGGCCAGCCGCTCACCGAGCTCGTGGTCGGCCACGACGAGAGCACCGCCGATCACGTCGGAGTGACCACCGCAGTACTTGGTGGTGGAGTGGACGACCACGTCGGCGCCGAGCGTCAGCGGCTGCTGCAGGTACGGCGATGCGAACGTGTTGTCGACCACCAGCAGCGCTCCGGCCTCGTGCGCGATGCCGGCAAGCGCCTCGATGTCGGCGATGCCGAGCAGCGGGTTGGTCGGCGTCTCCACCCACAGCACGCGGGTACTGCCGGCCCGGACGGCGGCGCGCACCGCGTCGAGGTCCGAGAACGCGACCGGGGTGTGCTCGAGACCCCACGGCCGCAGCACCTTCTCGAAGAGCCGCGAGCTCCCGCCGTACGCGTCGTCCGGGGCCACCACGTGGTCGCCCGGTGCGCACACGGTCCGCAGCAGGCTGTCCTCGGCGGCCAGACCGCTGGCGAAGGCGAGGCCCCGTACCCCGTTCTCCAGCGAGGCCAGGCACTCCTCGAGCGCTGTGCGGGTCGGGTTCGCGGAGCGGGAGTACTCGTACCCCTCCCGAAGGCCGCCCACCCCGTCCTGCACGTAGGTGCTGGTCGCGTAGATCGGGGGGACCACCGCCCCGGTGCGGGGGTCGGGGTCCTGCCCGGCGTGGATCGCCCGGGTCTCGAAGCCGTCGTCGGAGGGCGTCAAAGCCATACCGCCGAGGTTAGCCAGCGTCACCGTAGTGCGCGGATGATGCCCAGGGGGGCTCCCCCGCTCCCCCTCCGCGCTCCCCGCTCCCCCTTCCCGGGGGGCTCCCCGCTCCCCCTCCGCGCTCCCCGCTCCCCGCTCCCCGATCATCCGCGCACTACGGTGACGCCGATCGGCGGGCGGAGGCGCCGCGGTCGGGAAGCAGCAGGGGTCCTCGCGCGTTGGGGGCGGTAGAGGACCTCCTGGAAAGGACATGCATGTTCGGTCGGACCAAGACAGAGCTGCCCACCCGCGACACCGCCTTGCGGGGGCGCGACCGGCGCCCGTTCGGTGTCGGCGACCGACACCTCGTGCTCGGCACGCCGATCGAGGCGGAGGTGCCCGAGGGCTTCGAGGAGGTCGTGGTCGGGCTCGGCTGCTTCTGGGGCGAGGAGAAGACCTTCTGGGAGGTCGACGGGGTCTGGTCCACGTCGGTGGGCTACGCCGGCGGCGTGACCCCGAACCCCACGTACGAGGAGGTCTGCTCCGGGCGCACCGGGCACGCCGAGGTCGTGCGCGTGGTCTACGACCCGAGCAAGGTGTCGTTCGAGCAGCTGCTGAAGGTCTTCTGGGAGAACCACGACCCGACGCAGGGGATGCGGCAGGGCAACGACCGGGGCACGCAGTACCGCTCGGTGATCCTCACCACCACTCCCGAGCAGCAGGAGCAGGCGGAGAAGTCCCGGGCCGCCTACCAGCAGTCGTTGACCGGCCGCGGCTACGGCGAGATCACCACGGTGATCGCTCCGCTCGAGGAGTACTGGTACGCCGAGGACTACCACCAGCAGTACCTCGTGAAGAACCCGTTCGGCTACTGCCCGCTCCACGCCACCGGTGTCGAGTACGCCGGCTGACCCGACCCACCGCTAGACTCGCCTGTTCGCCTGCAGACAAAGGAGCACCATCTCATGTTCGGGTTCATCGTCTTCGGTCTTGTCGTCGGCGCACTCGCGCGACTGATCAAGCCCGGCAAGCAGAACCTCAGCATTCTCGCCACGCTCGGCCTCGGCCTGGTGGGGTCCGTCATCGGCGGCATCGTCGCGAGCATGCTCGGGACCGGATCCATCTGGGAGCTCGACCTGATCGGGTCGGTCGTGGCGATCGGCTCCGCCGTCGCCCTGATCGGCACCGCAGAGTCCATGACAGGCACGTCACCCGCGCGCCGCTGAGCCGCGTGGGTCGCAGCGCCCGGGCGACGCTGCCTTGACGACGGACCGCCAGCCCGCCGAGTACCGGGTCGCGGTGATCGGCGCCGGATTCGCCGGCATCGCCATGGGCATCAAGCTGCTGGCTGCGGGCATCGATGACTTCGTGATCCTGGAGAAGTCCGACGACCTCGGCGGTACCTGGCGCGACAACACCTACCCGGGGTGCGCATGCGACGTCCCCAGCCACCTGTACTCCTACTCGTTCCGGCCCAACCCACGGTGGTCGCGGATGTTCTCCGCTCAGCCGGAGATCTGGGCCTACCTGCGCGACTGTGTCGAGGCGTACGGGCTGACGCGGCACCTGCAGTACGGCGTCGAGGTGGTCGGCGCCGACTATGACGACCGCACCGCGCAGTGGACCCTGGCCACCGCTGCGGGCGACACCGTGCGCGCCCGTGTCGTGGTGGCCGGCGTGGGTGCGCTGCACGAGCCGAGATACCCCCGGCTTCCCGGCATGGCGTCCTTCCGTGGTACGACCTTCCACTCCGCGCGCTGGGACCACCAGCACGACCTGACCGGCGAGCGGGTCGCGGTGATCGGCACCGGCGCCAGCGCGGTGCAGTTCATCCCGCACGTCGCTGACCGGGCGGCCCGACTGGACGTCTACCAGCGGTCGGCGCCGTGGGTCATTCCCCGGCCGGACCGCCCCATCGGGACGCGGGAACAGCGCTGGCACGCCAGGGTTCCGCTCACCCAGCGGATGTTCCGCAACGCGATCTTCTGGGCGCTGGAGCTGCGCGGTGTCGGGTTCACGGTCCACCCCCGGCTGATGCGGCGCATGGAGGCGACGGCCAGGCGTCATCTGGACCGGCAGGTCGACGACGCGGCGCTGCGCGCGCGGCTGACTCCCGACTACCCGATGGGATGCAAGCGGGTGCTGGTGAGTGACGACTACTACCCCGCACTGGCCCGCGCCGGCGTCGAGGTGGTTCCCGACCGCATCCGGGAGGTGACTCCGACCGGTCTCGTGACGGCGGACGGCACGATGCGGCCGGCCGACACCATCGTGTTCGGTACCGGCTTCCGGGTCAGTGCGAGCCTCACCCGCATGGCCATCCGTGGGCGCGACGGCAGGGTGCTCACCGAGCACTGGCGCCGCGTGGGTGCCAGCGCCCACCTCGGCATCACCGTTCCCGGCTTCCCCAACCTGTTCCTGCTCTCCGGGCCCAACACCGGCCTGGGTCACAGCTCGCTGGTGTTCATGATCGAGCAGCAGGCGGACTACGTCGTACGCGCACTGGCCGCCATGCGCGGTCGCCGCGCCGACTGGATGGCCGTGCGCGAGGGGCCGCAACGGCGGTTCGACGACCGAGTGCAGGCCCGGCTGTCCGGCAGCGTGTGGAGCGGCTGCCGCAGCTGGTATCTCGACGAGTCCGGGCGCAACTTCGCCATCTGGCCGTACTTCACCTGGCAGTACTGGCTGGCGACCCGCCGGGTTCGCGTCCGCGACTTCGAGTTCGGGGTCAGCGCGCGCGTGCGCTGAGGTAGCCGAGGACGTCCTGCCGGGTGATGACTCCGACCGGTCGGCCGTCCTCCTGCACCAGCAGGGCGTCCGCGTTCTCCAGCGACACCACCGCGTCGCCGACCGGCTGCCCGGAGCCGATGGTCGGCAGCGGCTCGTCCATGTGGTCGCCCACCCGGTCGGCGAGTCGCGCCCGGCCGGAGAACAACGCATCCATGAGCGCGCGCTCGCTGACCGCTCCGGCGACCTCGGCCGCCATCACCGGCGGCTCGGCACGGACGACCGGCATCTGGGACACGGCGTACTCCCGCAGGATCGCCACGGCCTGGGCGATCGACTCGGCCGGATGGGTGTGCACCAGGTCGGGGAGGTTCCCCTCGCCACCCTCGTGCTTGCCGCGCAGCACGTCACCGACCGTCTGCTGCTGGCGCGGTTCGCCGAAGCCGTACTGTCCGAGCCACGCGTCGTCGAAGACCTTGCCCAGATACCCCCGGCCACCGTCGGGCAACAGCACGACGACCACCGCCTCGGTCTCACCCGCATGCTCGAGCTCCGCCGCCAGCTGCACCGCCGCGACCACCGCCATGCCGCACGACCCTCCCACCAGGAGGCCCTCCTCCCGGGCCAGCCGACGAGTCATCTCGAACGCATCGCCGTCGGACACGGCGATGACCCGGTCGCACATCTCTGGGTCGTAGGTCGCCGGCCAGAAGTCCTCGCCCACCCCCTCGACGAGGTACGGGCGGCCGCTGCCGCCCGAGTAGACCGAACCGACCGGGTCGGCGCCGACCACACGCACCCGTCCCGCACTGACCTCCTTGAGGTACCGCCCGGCGCCGCTGATGGTCCCGCCGGTGCCGATGCCGGTCACCAGGTGGGTGATCTGCCCCTCGGTCTGCTCCCACAGCTCCGGCCCGGTGGTCTCGTAGTGGCTGCGCGGGTTCTGCGGGTTGGAGTACTGGTCCGGCTTCCACGCGCCCTCGATCTCGGTGACGAGCCGGTCGGACACGCTGTAGTACGAGCTCGGGTCGTCCGGGTCGACCGCGGTGGGGCACACGACCACGTCGGCGCCGTACGCCTTCAGGACGTTGATCTTGTCGACACTGACCTTGTCCGGACAGACGAACACGCACTGGTAGCCGCGCTGCTGGGCCACCAGGGCCAGGCCCACCCCGGTGTTGCCGGACGTCGGCTCCACGATCGTGCCCCCTGGCCGCAGGGCACCGTCCGCCTCGGCGGCGTCGACCATGCGGACGGCGATCCGGTCCTTGACGCTCCCGCCGGGATTGAAGTACTCCACCTTGGCGAGGACCGGCACATCGCCTGGCCCCGGCACCCGGTGGAGGCGGACGAGGGGCGTGTTGCCGATGAGATCGATCACAGAGTCGACGTAGCGCACACGGGCCAGAGTAGGCGTCGGCCTAGCATGGACAGGCCATGACTCGTGCGTCCGCAGCCCGCCGCCTGGCCACCGCCGCCATGTACGGCGGCGGCGGGCTCAGTGTGCTGGGCGGTGCGTTGTACGCAGTGATGCGGGCTCAGGCGTCCTGGGCCCGGCGGATCATCGGGCCGGCCGAGACCCGGCCACCTCCCCCTGAGGCCGTGTACGGTGCGTCGCTGCCCGGCCAGCCTGTCTCGGTGCTGATCCTCGGCGACTCCGCAGCAGTCGGCTACGGCATGGAGTCGGCCGACGACACGCCGCCGGGCATGATCGGAGCCGGGCTGTCGCACATCAGCGGCCGCCCGGTCCGCATCACCAGCATGGCCCAGGTAGGGGCGCGGTCGTCGGGTCTCGAGCACCAGATCGATGCCGGCCTGTCCGAGCACCCGGACGTCGCGGTGATCGTCGTCGGGACCAACGACGTCACCCACCGGGTGCGCCCGTCCGAGTCCGTACGACTGTTGGCGGAGGCGGTGCGCCGGCTGCGCGCGGCCGGCTGCGAGGTCGTCGTGGGCACCTGTCCCGACCTGGGCTCGATCAAGCCGGTTCCGATCCCGCTGCGGCTGCTCGCTCGGGAGTGGAGCCGCCGGCTGGCGGCCGCCCAGACGATCGCCGTGGTCGAGGCCGGCGGGCGCTCGGTGTCCCTGGCCGCGCTGCTCGGCCCCAGCTTCACCGCTGCTCCCGGCGAGCTGTTCGGACCCGATCGGTTCCACCCCTCCGCGGCCGGGTACGCCAGCATGGTCGCCTCCCTGCTGCCGTCGGTCGCGGCGGCGGCAGGAGTCTGGGACGACGAGGAGGAGCCGCAGATGCTGCCGGGCGACACCGTGCTGCCGATCTCGTTCGCCGCCGCCGAGGCCGTCCGCCAGCCCGGCACCGAGGTGACGCCCACCGAGGTCGCCGGCCGCGACCGCGGGCCCCGCGGACGGTGGGCGCAGATCCGGCACCGGGTGCGGCGTACCGGTCTGGCCGGTACCGCCCCCGTCTCCCCGTGACGACCCGCCCACGACCGCTCGCACGGACGTGCGCCCTTGTGCCGGCCCGGGGCCATGAGGCACCCTCGCAGGACCGGTTCCGAGAAGGAGGCACGATGGCCCTGCACCATTCCGAAGAGACCCATCAGCTGCTGGTCGCCAAGGTTCCCGCGGTGACCGGCAGGGAGCTTCCGGAGTGGTTCCAGTGCCTCGACGACGGGCCCGGGTTCTCACGCTTCGACGACCGGGTCAAGTGGCTGCGCGACGAGTACGGGCTCGCCCACGGGCACGCGACCGCGATCGTGCACGAGCGCGACCTGCGGCGCTCCCGCCGCAGCTTCAGCTAGGCACGGCCGGGTTCGCTCCGCCCACGGACCCGCCGGACGCCAGGGCTCGGGGCGGCAACTCACTGAACGGGAAACGGCGCTGCCCGGGCCGGTCAGGCCCGGGCAGCACCGGTGTCACAGGTCCGTGACGGAGGCAGCGCTCACTCGCCGCGCAGGATGGCGAGGATCCGCAGCAGCTCGATGTAGAGCCACACGAGGGTGACGGTGAGCCCGAAGGCCGCCCGCCACGACTCGCGCTCCGGGGCGCCGGCCGCGATGGCCCTCTCGACGAAGTCGAAGTCGAGGATCAGCATCAGCACACCCAACACGACGCCGACCACGCTGGAGATGAGACCGAGCGTGCCGAAGCCGTTGAAGCCGAAGTCGGCGCCGAAGAAGCTGAGCACGAGGTCCATCAGCGCCAGGGCCACGAAGCCGAACATCGCGGCCACCACGCCGCGACGGAACTTGGCCGTCACCTGGATGTTGAGCACCTTGTAGGCGGTCAGGGTGCCGGCGAAGGCCGCCACAGTGCCGAACACGGCCCCCAGGACGACGCCGTCGTACCAGGTCTCGAGCACCTTGGAGATCGCACCGATCGCGACCCCTTGCACAGCGGCGTACGCCAGCACCAGCGTGGGGCTGATGACCCGCTTGAAGCTGTTGACCATGGCCAGCGCGAAACCACCGAGCGCACCCATCAGCAGCAGGGCCTGGGCCTGGGCCAGGTTGTCGGCGGCCGCCTCAGACCTGCCACCGATCTCGCCGATCAGGACCCACGTGACGGCGGCCGAGAGCACCAGCAGACCGAGCGTCGCTGCGGTGCGCTGCACGACCGAGTCGATGGTCATGCGATCCGTGCCCACCGAGGGCGGCGTCGCGGTGCCCCGGTCGTAGCCCTGGCCATAGCCCTGGCCGGACGTCTGCCCCGGGACCTGCCCCGGGCTTCCCACGGACCAGGTCGACGGGCTGGAGCGGGTCGTGCCGCCACTCCGCGCGGCGCGGCCGTTGAACGTGTCGTTGCGGGTGAACACCGGGTTGCTGCTCTGCATCCTCGTCCTCCGAGAAGTCACCGTCCCCGGCGGGGGCCGGGGGCACAGCCTACCGCGGGCCTGTCCGGTGGAAGGCCTCCCGTGGCTGCACCCGGTACAACGCCGTGAGGCTCCGTTACGTTCCGCCTCCCACCCCACCGGGCGACGGTCTGTCGGCGCCGCTCCCCACCGTCCCGACCCGTCGATCCGTCCCCGTGCCCCCGGTGGGGGTCGAACCCACACATGAGACGGGTTTAAGCCGTCTGCCTCTGCCGATTGGGCTACGGGGGCCCGGCCGGGGTCCCGCGGCGGGCGGGTCCCGCGTCGACCCCGGCTACGCCAGCATGCCCGACCGGCCGTCGGCGTGGGGACGCACGGCCACCAGCTGGTGCGCGCCGATGTGGTCGCGCTCGAACCCGACCGTCGACAGCGCCAGCGACAGCCGCCACACCCGCAGCCGGGTCGCCCCCACCACCTCGGCCACGGCGTCCGGCTGCTGGTCGACCCGGCGCAGCCACGCCTGCAGGGTGCGGGGGTAGTGCTCGCGCCACGCCTCCACCGACCGCACCTCGACACCGGCGTCCTCGACGGCGGACACCAGCACGCCGATCGGCGGCAGCGGACCCTCGGGCAGCACGTAGGCGGTCATGAATCTCGGCCCTGGGCGACCGGGTCCCGCCCGACGGGTCAGTGCCTGGATCAGCAGCCGGCCGCCCGGGCGCAGCAGATGCTGCAAGCGGGCCATCTGCTCCAGCAGGTCCGCCTCGGGGACATGCTCGAGCGACTCGATCGCCGCGATCGCGTCGTACGGACCGTCGTCGACGGCATCGACGTCGCCCAGCCGGATCTCCGCCCGGTCGGACAGGTCGAGGGCGCCGAGCCGTTGCCTGACGACCTCGGCCCGATCGGCCGACCGCACCAGGCCGACGGCCTCGACGCCGCGGTACCGGACGGCGTGGACGACCAGAGCGCCCCACCCGCACCCGAGATCGAGCAGCCGCATCCCCGGCTCGAGCCCCAACCGGTCACAGATCAGGTCGAGCTTGGCGCGCTGTGCCGCGTCGATGTCGTCCTCGGGCTGCACCGCGCCCGGACCGGGAGCCGGGTCCTCGACCGGAGTCTTCGACCAGTAGGCACAGGAGTACGCCAGCGAGTCGCCCAGCACGGAGCGCATCAGGCCCAGGCCGCGGTCGTCCGGGACGTCTGCGGCCGCCAGCTCACGGGCGCCGCGGACGCCACGGGTACCGATCCGTCGACCCTCGGCGAGCAGCCGCTCCTCCGGCGGGGCCTTCGGCGCCGGACCGACAGCACCGAGCAGCACCGCGGTGCGCAGGACCTCGCGGCGGTCGCTGGCCGTCAGCGCCGGCTTGGCCGCGACCAGGCTGCCGTACTCGGCCAGCGTCCGAAGGCCCTCCGTGAGGTCTCCGTCCACATCGATCTCGCCGGAGACGTACGCGCGGGCCAGCCCCAGCTCACCGGGGTTCCACAGCAGCCGGCGGACCGCCCGCCGGCTGCGCACGTGCAGCGTCGGACCGTCGGCGGCACCTGCCTCGGTGCCGTCCCACGCGGCCAGCCGAAGCGGCGGCTCGACGTCGAACAGGTGCACCAGCAGGTCGTAGAGCCGCTGCGCCACCCCGTTGCCGTGCTCGCCCGACGCCATGGGTGCGGTTGTATCAGGTGCCGCCGGAACCTTCGGGGTCGGTGGGGGGACCGCTGCTGGCGCCGCCCGCGGGTGGGTCGCCGACCGGGCCGCGGACCCGGTCAGGTGTCGCCAGAGCGGCCGCCCGGCGCAGCACGGCCATGAGCATGGGCATGGTCAGCCGGCCGGTGAACGTGTTCTGCTGACTGGGGTGGAAGCTGCCGACGAGTACCACCCGGCCTCCTCCCGGGCGGGCGAGCACCGACTCGGCCGCGTGCCCGAACCGTGGCACCGGTCGCGGCACGGTGCCACCGCTGTCCCGCACCAGCCGCAGCACCGCGTCCCAGGCGAACCGGCCGAGCGCCACCACCGAGCCGACGGTCGGCCAGACCAGCGTGGCCTCGGCCCGCAGCCATGGCGCGCAGGTGTCCCTCTCCGCCGGGGTCGGAGCGTTGCCGGGAGGGGCGCAGCGTACGGCGGGGACGATGCGTGCGCCGGGCAGCGTCAGCCCGTCACCGGCGTGCCGGCTCTCGCTGCTGGTGGCCAGACCTGCGGCGTGCAGGGCCTCGAACAGCCACTCGCCCGATCGGTCACCGGTGAAGACCCGGCCCGTGCGGTTGGCGCCGTTCGCCGCGGGCGCCAGCCCGACCACGAGCACCCGGGGCTGCGGGTCGCCGAACCCCGTGGACGGACGCCCCCAGTAGGGCTCGGCGGCGAACGCTCGACGCTTCTCGACCGCCACCTGCTCGCGCCACCCGACCAGCCTCGGGCAGGCCCGGCAGACGGAGACGCGGGCGCTCAGCTCGGCCAGACCCGCTCCCGGGTCGGCCAGCCCCACCACCGAGGCGGCGTCGACCGCCACCGGGGTGGTCGCGTCGGCGGGATCGTCAGGCCACCCTGTCCCGGGCGGGACCGGGCTCGGGAAGGGCCGGCCGGTGCCCGGATGAGGCAGCCGGGGCGTACGGCCGTCGTCGGGCGCCGACGGGGTCGTCATGCGGGTGCCACCAGGGACCACGCCATGCCGTCCAGGACGTCGCAGGTGCTGACGACGAGCTCCTCGGCCCGGGCCGCCACCAGCACCCGGTCGAGCACGATGGCGCCTCCGCCGATCACATCGGCTCGACCGGGATGCATCACGCCGAGCGCCAGCCGCTCGGCGACGGGCGCAGCCAGCAGCGCGGCACACGCGTCCCGTACCGCGTCGGCCCTGATCCGCGCCCCGTGCAGGCGATCCGGGTCGAGGGTGTCCAGTCCCAGCGCGAGCGCGGCCACGGTCACCGCCGTGCCGCTCACGCCCACCAGCGTGCCCGCGTCGGCGGGTCGCACCGGCAGGGTCAGCAGCGCGGCATCGACGTCGGCCACCGCGGCGTCGCGCTGCGCGGCCGTCGGCGGGTCGTCGCGCAGATGTCGCTCGGTGAGGCGGACCGCGCCCACGTCGGCCGACGCCGCCGCCCGCACCTGCGTCCCCTGACCGAGAATCAGCTCGGTCGAGCCACCCCCGATGTCGACGACCAGCATCGGCTCGGCGAGCGTCTGGCCGGCAGGCATCGGGCCGGCGGCCGTCACGCCGGACCGGCGCAGCCCATGGACCACCCCCGCGTACGACAGCGCCGCCTCCCGCTCTCCGCTCAGCACCTCGATCGGCACGCCGAAGCGCGCGCGCATCCCGGTCACGAGCTCGGCGCCGTTGGCTGCGTCCCGCGCCGCCGACGTCGCTCCACATCGGAGTCTCTCGACCTCCAGCCGGTCGATGGCGGCGGCGTAGTCGTCGCAGCCGGCCAGGGTGCGGCGCAGCGCCGCGGGGGTGATCCGGCCCACGCTGTCAACACCCTCGCCGACGCGGGTCATGCGCAGCTCGCGCACGAGGTCGGTCTGCGCGCCGGTCGCGGCGTCGAGGTCGGTGACCAGCAGCTTGAGCGCATTCGTGCCGCAGTCGACCGCGGCCACCCTCACGGCACGCTCGTCCCGCCGCCCGCGGGGTCGCGGCAGGGCCCGGCCGCCCACCACGGCTCGACCAGCTGCAGCGCCTCGTCGCCGAGCCGGTTCGCGCCCGGCCCCTGGGCGAGGGCATGCCCGACGAGGACGTGGAGGCACTTCACCCGGCCCGGCATGCCCCCGGCGGAGATCCCGGCGATCTCCGGCACCACGGCCAGCTGCTCCCGCCGGGCCAGGTATGCCTGGTGCGACGCATGCATCGCCGTGGCCAGCGAGGTGTCGGTGTCCAGCCGCGCCGTCATCTCCCGCATCAGCCCGGCCGCCTCGAGCGTGGACACCGCGCCCGTGAGCCGGGGGCAGGTCACGTAGAACAACGTGGGGAACGGAGTCCCGTCCGGCAGCCTGGGGGCGGTCTCGACCACGTCGGGTAGGCCGCAGGGGCACCGGTGCGCCACCGACCGCACCCCGCGCGGCGGACGACCGAGCTGGGCTCGCACGGCGGCCAGGTCGGAGTCCGAGCAGTCTGCTGTCGCGCTCACCCGGCCCTGCCCGCGCGCCGGGCGCTGGCCCACATGGTCTCGTACCAGTCGCGTGGGGCCGCCTGGTCGGACGGCCGCGGTTCAACCTGCGTGTCGATCGTCGCGCCATCCGGGGTGATGACCCGGTAGCCGGTCTCGCCCGGCATCACGAAGTCGAGCCGTGCGCGCGCCTGCTGCTCGACGTACGCGTCGTCGGCCCAGCGGCGCCGCTCCCGTTCGAGGTCGTCGACCTGCTGGCGCACCGACGAGATCTGCTCGCGGGTCTCAGCGATCTGCTCGCGCTGGTCGAGCCAGGCCCGGAGGCTGGACGCGTACGAGATCACCAGCACCAGCAGTACCACGCCCAGCACGATGGCCCGGCTGGTGAAGCGCGGACCCGCAGGTGCCCGGGTGGAGCCCACCGAAGTGCCGTTCAGCCCTCGGCGGCGGTCAGCCGGGGGAACGCTCCGCGGCCGGCATACCGGGCGGCGTCGTCGAGATCCTCCTCGATGCGCAGCAGCTGGTTGTACTTCGCGACGCGCTCGGACCGCGCTGGGGCACCGGACTTGATCTGCCCGCAGTTGGTGGCGACCGCGAGGTCGGCGATCGTGGTGTCCTCGGTCTCGCCCGAGCGGTGGCTCATCATGCAGCGGAAACCGGCGCGATGGGCGAGGTCGACGGCGTCCAACGTCTCGGTCAGCGTGCCGATCTGGTTCACCTTGACCAGCAGCGCGTTCGCCGAGCGCTCGGAGATGCCACGGATGAGCCGGGTCGTGTTCGTCACGAAGAGGTCGTCGCCCACCAGCTGCACGCGGTCACCCAGAGATTGCGTGATGGCCTGCCACCCCGGCCAGTCCTCCTCGTCGAGCGGGTCCTCGAGCGACACGATCGGGTACGACGCGACCAGATCGGTGTAGTAGGCCGTCATCTGCTCGGCCGACTTGGAACCGCCCTCGAACGCGTACACGCCATCGGAGTGGAACTCCGTGGCCGCCACGTCGAGGGCCAGCGCGATGTCGTCGCCGAGCGTGAAGCCGGCCTTGTCGACGGCGACCGCGATCAGGTCGAGCACCTCCCGGTTGCTCGGGAGGTCGGGCGCGAACCCGCCCTCGTCGCCGAGCCCGGTGGCCAGCCCGCGCTGCTTCAGCACCGACTTCAGCGCGTGGTACACCTCGACGCCGTGCCGCACCGCCTCAGCGAAGGTGGGTGCGCCGATCGGCGCGATCATGAACTCCTGGACGTCGACGCCGCTGTCGGCATGGGCGCCGCCGTTGATGATGTTCATCATCGGGACCGGCAGCAGATGCGCATTGGGGCCTCCGACGTAGCGGAACAGCGGCAGCTGCGCCGACTCGGCCGCGGCGCGGGCCACCGCCAAGGAGACGCCCAGCATCGCGTTCGCCCCGAGGCTGGACTTGTTGTCCGTGCCGTCGAGCGCCAGCAGCATCTGGTCGACCAGCCGCTGCTCGTCGGCCGCCGCGCCCGCCAGCTCCGGCGCAATGGTGTCGTTGACGGCTGTCACGGCCTCGGAGACGCCCTTGCCCAGGTAGCGGGAGCCGCCGTCGCGAAGCTCGACGGCCTCGAACTGGCCGGTGGAGGCGCCCGAGGGGACGGCCGCGCGACCGACCACCCCGTCGTCGAGGGCGACCTCGACCTCGACGGTGGGATTGCCTCGGGAGTCGAGGATCTCGCGGGCGCCGAGCGCCTCGATGCTGGCCACGGGTGGTGCTCCTCGCAGGGTGCAGGCGGCGGGTTGACAGGCACCCGCCAGGCTACCGATCGGCCGCCCCGTGCTCGGGACCGGCTCGCCAGGTGAGGCGGTCAGTCCTCGGCGAGCTCGTCCGGCGTGAACGCCCGGAGCACACAGAACTCGTTGCCGTCCGGGTCTGCCAGGACCACCCACGTCTGGCCGTCGCCCTGCCCCACGTCGGCCCGCACCGCCCCGAGCCCCTCCAGCCGGGCCACCTCAGCGGCCTGGTCGAGCGGGCGCAGATCCAGGTGCAGGCGGTTCTTGACCGTCTTGGCCTCGGGCACGCGCAGGAACAAGATGTCGGGCAGCACCCCGTCCTCGGGGCTGCCCTCCGGCGGCTCGAGCACCACCTCGTCGTCGTCGTCGTACGTCCGGCGCCAGCCCAGGGCCTGCTGCCAGAACTGCGCGATGCGGCGCGGATCGGTCGAGTCGAAGCAGACGCACTGCCAGCGGAGCGCCGGGCCGGACGCCGGTGTCCGTGCGGGGTTGCTCGCTGGGCTGCTCGCTGGGCTGCTCGCTGGGCTGCTTGCGGCACTGCTGTCGGATGTCGTCACCCCACGACCCTGTCCGGTGTGCCGGGTACCACGCAACGGGTTTGTGGAGGGTCAGGAGCCGTCGGCCTCGACCGTGCGGACCCGGGCCGCGAGCTCTGCGAGCGAGCTTCGCAGGGCCGCCTCCGGGTCGGTCCCCTCCGCACGGGCCTCCGCCACCAGCTGCAGCAGCCGCGACCCGACGGATGCGTCCCCGTCGACGACCGGCGCGACGTCGAGTCCCGCGCGCGCCAGCCGGCCGAGCAGCTTGTCAGCCAACGCGAGCGCCGGCAGGGCGGTGGGGACGCCGTCGAGCACCGACGTCCGGCCCTTCTCGACCGACTTCTGCCGGTCCCAGCCGGCTTGCACGGCCTCGGCGTCCACCGGCCCCCCGGTCGCGGGCACGTCCGCGAACACGTGCGGATGACGGCGCACCAGCTTGGCGACGATGTCGCGGGCGACGTCGTCGATGTCCCACGCGTCGTCGGCATCCTCAGCCGCGATCCGGGCATGGAACACCACCTGCAGCAGCAGGTCGCCCAGCTCCTCGCGGAGGTGGTCACGGTCGCCGGAGTCCAGCGCCTCCAGCACCTCGTACGTCTCCTCGAGCAGGTACCGCGTCAGGCTCTGGTGCGTCTGCTCGGCGTCCCAGGGGCATCCGCCCGGCGACCGCAGCCGGTCCATGACCGTGACCAGCTCGAGCAGGGCCACGCCCGGGACGACCCCCGGTCCGGCGGGACCGGAGGCGTCGACGTGCCGGTCAGGAGGCTGGTCCACGCGCTGGTGCCTGGGCTGGTCCACGGGATGCTCTGCCTACTGGCAGATCTGCGAGTCAGGCAGCCCGGAGACGTCGGGGGGCTCGCCGGGACGGACGCCGGCCGCGGCGTCGACCGGTACGGACAGTGAGCCGCTGCCCCCCGCCACCCGTCCGTCGGTGAACCCGCCGAAGCGCGGGTCGACGGTGATGTCCTGCTGCTCCGCGTACTGCGCGACGTACGCGCGTCCGGCCTCCGCCGCTGCCTGCGGGGTGTCACCGCTCGCCTCCCCCACCTCCGTCCCGATGGCGGCGTACAGGGCCTGCAGCCGGTTGTACGACTCCACATAGTCCTGGAACGGCTCGAGCGCGGACGACGGCAGCGCCTCGAACAGGCCCTCGAGTCCGGCGTCCTGTCCGGCCTGGTAGCTGCTGGGTGGTACGTCGATGTCCAGCCTGTCGGCCACGTCGAGCGCCAGCTGCTCGTTGATCAGCAGGCTGAGCGAGAGCTCGCGGTAAATCGAGGTGGGCGTCGGCTGCACGGGCTGGTCCACGAGCCCGGCGTAGGTCACCTCGGCGGTGCAGACAGCCTGCGCCATCTCGTCGACGGTCTCCCGCGAGATCTTCGTGCCGTCGACCGTGGCAGCCGCCCCTGGGGACACGTCCCCGCACGCGGTCAGCGCGAGCCCGGCCGCGACGACGAGCGCGACACCTCGACCTCTCACAGCTCCTCCGGCCCTCATGACGCCGCCCCGGCGACGACCGGGTCGTCTCGTCGGTCCAGGACATCGTCGATGACGCGGCGACACCAGTCCAGCAGTGCCTCGTCGCGCAGCGGGCTCCCACCCACCGGCGCCGTCTTCGGCCGCGGCACGAGGATCGTACGCACCGCGGGCTTCACGACGCTCTTCGGGTAGAGCCGCTGCAGCCGCAGCCTGCCGGACTCGGTGAGGTCGACCGGGCCGAACCTGATGTGCGGTCCGGACGCGGTGACATCGGTCAGCCCGGCGCCCTTGACCCGGGCCCGGAGTCTCGCGACGTGCAGCAGGGTCTCGACCGGCGGCGGTGGGTCGCCGTAGCGGTCGACGAGCTCCGCGCGGATCTCCTGGACCTCGTTCTCGGTGCGCACCGCCGCGAGCTGCTTGTACGCCTCGAGCCGCAGCCGCTCGCTCGGCACGTAGTCGTGCGGCAGGTGCGCGTCGACCGGGAGCTCGATGCTCCCCTCCGGCTCCTCACCGGGTCCCTCGCCACGGAACTCCTGGACGGCCTCACCGACGAGCCGCACGTACAGGTCGAAACCGACATCGGCGATGTGCCCCGACTGCTCGCCGCCGAGCAGGTTCCCGGCGCCACGGATCTCGAGGTCCTTCAGCGCGACCGCCATGCCGCCGCCGAGCTCGGAGTGCTGCGCGATGGTGGCCAGCCGGTCGTGGGCGGTCTCGGTCAGCGGCTTGTCGGTCGGGTAGAGGAAGTAGGCGTACGCGCGCTCGCGCCCGCGGCCCACCCGGCCGCGCAGCTGGTGCAGCTGGGACAGGCCGAGCGCGTCAGCGCGCTCGATCACCATGGTGTTCGCGTTGGACACGTCCAGCCCCGACTCGACGATGGTGGTGCACACGAGCACGTCGAAGCGCTTCTCCCAGAAGTCGACCATCACCTGCTCGAGCCGGTGCTCGCCCATCTGTCCGTGCGCGGTGGCGATCCGTGCCTCGGGCACCAGGCTGCGCAGGTGGTCGGCCACCCGCTCCATGGACTGCACCCGGTTGTGGATGTAGAAGACCTGACCGTCGCGCAGCAGCTCGCGACGCAGGGCGGCGGTCACCTGGCCGTCGTCGTAGGCACCGACGAAGCTGAGCACGGGGTGCCGCTCCTCTGGCGGGGTGATGATGGTGGACATCTCGCGGATGCCGGTGATCGCCATCTCCAGGGTGCGCGGGATCGGGGTCGCCGACATCGACAGCACGTCGACCGCGGCGCGCAGGTGCTTGAGCTGCTCCTTGTGCTCGACCCCGAAGCGCTGCTCCTCATCGACGATCACCAGGCCCAGGTTCTTGAACCGGGTCTCGGGCGCCAGCAGCCGGTGGGTGCCGATCACCAGATCGACGCTCCCGTCCGCCAGACCGGCCAGCACCGCCTTGGCGTCGGCGTCCGACTGGAACCGTGACAATGCCTTGAGCACGACCGGGAACTGGGCGTACCGCTCACTGAACGTCTCGGTGTGCTGCTGCACCAGCAGCGTCGTGGGGACCAGCACGGCCACCTGCCGCCCGTCCTGGATCGCCTTGAACGCGGCGCGAACGGCGATCTCGGTCTTGCCGTAACCGACGTCGCCGCATACCAGCCGGTCCATCGGCACGGTGCGCTCCATGTCGGCCTTGACGTCCTCGATGGTCGAGAGCTGGTCCGGGGTCTCGACGTACGGGAAGGCCTCCTCCAGCTCTCGCTGCCACGGGGTGTCCGGGCCGAACGCGTGGCCCTTCGTCGCCTGGCGGGCCGCGTACAGCTTGATCAGCTCGGCCGCGATCTGGCGGACGGCACGACGCGCCCGGCCCTTGCGCTTGGCCCAGTCGCCGCCGCCCAGCTTGTCCAGCGCCGGCTGTTCGCCGCCGATGTACCGGGTCACCTGGTCGAGCTGGTCGGTGGGGACGAACAGCCGGTCGCCCGGCTGTCCCCGCTTGGACGGCGCGTACTCGACCAGGAGGTACTCGCGGGTGGCCCCCTGCACGGTGCGCTGAGCCATCTGGACGTATCGGCCCACCCCGTGCTGGTCGTGCACCACCAGGTCGCCCGGCGTCAGCTCGAGGGGATCCACCTGTCGCTTGCGGCGGGCCGGCAACCGCCGCTCGTCGCGGCTGGCGGCACGCTTGGTCACCAGGTCGTCGTGGGTCAGCACCGCGAGCGACAGTCGTTCGGAGACGAGCCCGTGCCCGAGACAGCCCTGGGCCAGGTGGACGACACCGGGCTCGGGGTCGACCGGGAGCGCATCGGTGAGCCGGGCGGCAACATCGTGCTCGGCCAGCAGCTCGGCGGTGCGCGCGGCCTGCCCGGCGCCGGGCGTGACCACGACGACCCGGTGCCCGGCGGCCAGCCAGGCCCGGACGTCGGCGACCGCCCCGTCGGTGTCGCCGCGGTAGACCGGTGCGGGGGCGAACCCCACCGTCCGCGACGTCACCGCGCCGGCGTCGACGTCCACATCGAGCGACACGACCTCGCCGGCCTCGGTGCGAAGGGGGTCTGCCGTACGGATGGCACCGTCATCCACGGGGTCGAGCCCGAACGGTGAGGTGCTCCACCACGGCAGCCGGCTCGCGATCGCGTCGGCACGCACGTCGGCCAGGGAGCGGTAGGCGCTGGCGCCCAGGTCGACCGGCGCCTCACCGCCGACCGCCGCGGCGCCCCATGACGCCTGGAGGAACTCCTCGCTGGTCGCGACGAGGTCGGCCGCCCTGGCGCGCACCCGCTCGGGGTCGAACACGACGACGTGCGAGGCGGGAGGCAGCAGGTCGGTGAGCATCTGCATGCTGTCGACGAGCACCGGCGCCAGCGACTCCATGCCCTCGACCGCGTGTCCGTCGGCCAGCCGGGTGAGCATCTCGGCGAGCGAGGGGTGCTCGTCGACCAGGGCGGCGGCGCGGCGGCGGACGTCGTCGGTCAGCAGCAGCTCGCGGCACGGCGGCGCCCACAGCTCCGGCGCCGCGTCCAGTGATCGCTGGTCGGCCACCGCGAAGGACCGCACCTCCTCGACCGTGTCGCCCCAGAACTCCACCCGCAACGGGTGCTCCTCGGTGGGCGGGAACACGTCGACGATTCCCCCGCGCACGGCGAACTCGCCACGGCGCTCCACCAGGTCGACCCGCGAGTACGCGGCACCTGCCAGCCGGCGCACCACGTCGTCCAGGTCGGCCTCGTCGCCGGCGGCCAGCCGGACCGGCTCGATGTCGGCGAGCCCGCTGACCTGTGGCTGCAGCACCGATCGCACCGGCGCTGCAAGGACGCGCAGCGGACCCGTGGGCGTTCCTGGCTCTCCCGGGTGCACGAGCCGGCGCAGCACAGCCAGCCGGCGGCCGACCGTGTCGGCGCGCGGCGACAGGCGCTCGTGGGGAAGCGTCTCCCACGCGGGGTACAACGCGACCTGATGGGGGTCGAGCAGGTCGCCGACCGCTTCGACGAGCTCCTCGGCCTCCCGCTGCGTCGCGGTGACGGCCAGCACGGTGCGCGCACCGGACCACCCACCCGGCCCGGCGTCGCCGGCGAGCCCCGCGACCAGGAACGGCCGCAGCGCGGGAGGCCCGGTCAGGTCGAGGGTGGTCAGCGTGTCCGGATGGACACGCGCCGCCTCGAGAGCAGCGGCCAGCACCGGGTCGGAGGTGACCAGGGTGGCGAGGCCGGACAGCGACATCGAGAGGAGCTCCAGCGGATCGGCAGGGCGGAAACAGTGGGACGTCGAAGCGGGGCGCTGAGCGATCCGGCCGGGGCCGTGTGACGCGCACCCGCACTTCCGTCCCGGCCGGGGGATCCGTCCGCGACCCCGGGCCCGTCCAGCCTACGGGATGGGTGTGGCGCGGCCCCGGCTGTCAGGCGGGCGCGACCTGGCGGTCAGGCGTCGTGCGCGGCGACGAACTCGACGATCCGGTCGGCCAGCTCCGGCCGCGCCACGATCAGGTCGGGGAGCATCGGGTCGAGGCGGTTGTACTCGAGGGGGGAGCCGTCGACCCGCGAGGTGAACAGTCCCGCCGCCCGGGCCACGGCGACCGGGGCCGCCGAGTCCCACTCGTACTGGCCGCCCGCGCGCACACAGGCGTCGGAGACGTCGCGCACCACCGAGATGACCTTGGCGCCGGCGGAGCCCATCGGGACCAGCTCGGCGTCGAGCTCGGCGGCCAGCTGCTCGACGAACGCCGGCGGGCGGGTGCGGCTCACGGCGATCCGCGGCCGCGCCGCGGTGGAGGGAGGCAGCGGCGGCGGCGCCCCTGTGGAGAAGGTCTCGCCCAA
This sequence comes from Nocardioidaceae bacterium, assembly GCA_029266455.1. Taxonomy (GTDB): domain Bacteria; phylum Actinomycetota; class Actinomycetes; order Propionibacteriales; family Nocardioidaceae; genus JACCWP01. Next base: position 24,824 of record JAQSWV010000004.1, on the reverse strand, counting down.
CCCGGGTTGCGCCACCGCCCCGGCGACGAGGTCCCCGTCCGCCCACAGCGCCACGTGCACGGCCCAGTCGTCGCGGGGTGGCTCGGAGAACTCCCGGGTCCCGTCCAGCGGGTCGACGATCCAGACGCGCGACGCGGTGGTGCGCCCGACGTCGTCGCGGCCCTCCTCCGACAGCACCGCGTCCCCGGGCCGGTGCTCGTCGAGCAGGGCCATCAGCAGGTCATGGCTCGCCTCGTCGCCGGCATCCTTGAGCTCCCTGCCCTCGAGGCCCGACTGCCGTACGTGCTCCAGCCGCTCGCCTGCCACTGTCGCGAGCCAGGCGGCGAACGCATGGTCGTCGGACAGCACGTCGGACGAGGGCACAGGCATCTCTGGTGGGGTCACGCCGCCACGCTAGTACGGGTCGTGCCGCGGCTACGGCAGCGGCATGAACGCGACGCGCTTCCGGACCTCGCCCCCGAGCCGGTTCGTGTCGTGGCCGATCCACAGGCCGTCGGACAGCGACTCGAAAGCGGTCACGCCGTAGCCGCGCGCCCGGCCGGGATCCCAGTCGGTGACGGCTCCATCTGCAGGCTCGAGCGCCGCAAGGCCGGCGCGCGGGATCGCGCCCGGACCTGCGCGATTCTCGCCGAAGCCGTTGTCCATCCAGCGCTGGTGACCGCCGACGTACACGCTGGCACCGGTGATCTTCACCGCGGTCAGGGAGTCGCCGCCGGTGTAGTTGACCCAGGTCGGGGTCTGCCCCGCGCTCCGACGCCTCAGCTCCCAACGCGATGCCGTGTCGCACAGCGTCCCGGCCTTCTGGCCACCCGCGTAGGCGCCGGTGGTCACGACCACGAAGTAGTCGCCGCTGGGGGCGATGTCGACGTCACGCATGTACGTGTCGAAGACGCCGGCGCAGGTCTTCGTGAAGCCGGCGGTCGCCCAGCCGGCCACCGTGGCCGGCGAGGCGGCCGTGTTCACGACCGCGATCTGGGGCCTGGACTGCCCGTCGACCCTGCGCCAGTTGCCGATTGCCACCAGGCGTGAGCCGTCGGGGCTCACGTCAAGGTTCTGGACGTTGACCTTGCCGCCGTTCCACGTATTGGAGAAGGCCAGGTCGACACTGCCCGTGTCGGCGCCGGTGGAGGCGTCCAAGGCAGCGAGTGCGGAGCGCGGCTGGCCCTTCACGGTCTTGAACGCGCCGCCGATGTACAGCGTGTCGCCGGAGAGCGCCAGGTCGTTGACCACGGCGCCGATGCCGGGGGGCTTGAAGCCCGGGACCAGCGAGCCGTCGGTGGCGTCGATCTGCGCCACCCGGCTCCGGGTCTCGCCTTCGAACGTACGGAAGCTTCCGGCGACGTAGACGGTCGCTCCGTCGCCGGCCGGGAGGACGGAGGTGATGCGACCGCTGTGGGTGGGGTGGAACGCGGGCCGGATCGCGCCGGTATCGGCAGCGAACGCCACCAGGCCGTCGCGCGCCACCGAGTCGCCGCCACCGGCCGGGCTGACGTCCGTGAACGTTCCGCCGGCGATCATGGCGTCCCCGACGCGGGCGATGCCGTTGACTCGACCGTCCTCGATGTCGGGGGTGTGGTTCGACGGGTTGGCCGAGACCAGACCGTCATGGACGGCGTCGTCGGCCGTGGCCGGGCCCGCGACGGCCGCAGCGCCCAACGCCAGCGCGCCGATCGCGCCCAGGGCGCCTCGGAGCAGCCCGGTGCGGTGCAGCCCGGTGCGATGACCCGCGGGGCGGTATGTGGACAGCATGAAATGGGTTCTCCCCCGTGCGTCGCCCTGCCGGTCCGGAGCGCTCGCGGTGGCCGCTCCCTCTGCTGCCAGTGTGCGGGTCAGCGAGCCGGGACGAGGCCGGAGCGAAGCCCCCGCGCTACTCCTTGCACAAGACCTGAGAAACTCTCTACGCACTGTAAGGAATACAGGACCGAAAGTCACCAGGAGTCACCCCCGGTCCAGGTAGGCTCCGGGAGTCTCAGCACGGTTCGACGCCGGCCGGGTCGCATCGGTACTGCACATGTGGATGGGGGGCGCGGTCGGCCATGGGCTCCATCGACGGGCGGGCGGCCCGGTCCGAGGCCGGGGCTGAAGGCGTTCCCGGGGCTCAAGGCGTCCCCGTGGTGCTCTACCTCGCCGGGTCCGGCCGCTCCGGGAGCACCTTGCTCGAACGCATGCTCGGTATGCAGCCGTCATGCGTGAACGTCGGAGAGGTCATCGAGCTCTTCCGCAAGGTCAGCGTCGGCGGCGAGCGCTGCGGCTGCGGAGAGCCGTTCGCTCAGTGCCCGTTCTGGTCCCGCGTGGGAGAGACCGCCTTCGGCGGTTGGTCGCCCGAGCGGATGCGCGAGATCGCCACCCTGCAACGCCGGGTCGGCCGGCAGCGGCACGTCCCCCGGCTGCTGGCCGCCCGGTTCGGACGCTCCGGGCGTCTGCTCGACAGGCGCGCCGACCAGAGCGCGTTCGGTGCCGACCTGGCCCGCCTCGGCGAGGCGTACGCACGGTTGTACGCCGCGGTCGCCGAGGTCGCCGGGGCGGGAGTCGTCGTCGACGCCAGCAAGTGGCCGGGGCACGGTCTCGCGCTGGCCAGGTCCGGCGCCGTCGATCTCCGGGTGATCCATCTGGTCCGGGACCCCCGGGGGGTGGCCTTCAGCTGGTCGAAGACCGACGTGGCGCGACCCCAGGCGGCCGGCATGTCGGGCGCGACGGCCCGCATGGCAGCCCACGGTGCCGGTGCCACCGCCCTGCGCTGGACCGCCTTCCAGCTCGAGTGCGACGCGCTCCGTGCCGTGGTGCCGTACTCCACCCGCGTCCGCTACGAGGACCTGGTCGCGCGCCCGCTCGTCACGGTGGGCGAGGCCCTGCGAACTCTCGGCCTGCACTCTGCGGCCCACGACGTCCGGCACATCCACCACGGCACCGTCGACCTCTCGCCCAGTCACGGACTCTCGGGGAACCCGTCGCGGTTCACCTCCGGAGCGGTGCGACTGCGCCTTGACGAGGCCTGGCGGCAGGCCATGCCGACCCGCACGCGCCGGTTGGTGACCACCCTCGCCCTGCCCGTGCTGATCACGCATGGCTACTCCGCAAGGGGGGGCCGGACGCCCGGCAGGCACGACGAAGCAACGACGGTGGGCACGGCAGCGGTCGGGACCGAGCCATCAGGGGCTCGGTCAACAGGGACCGCGGCACCAGGGGCCCCGGCACCAGGTACCGCGGCAACCGGTACCCGGGCCACCGGGACCGAGGACCTCGCCGGCGAGCTGCCGCTGGTCTCGGTGGTGATCCCGACGCGCGGACGTCCCGACCTGGTGGAGCTGGCCGTGCGCGGTGTGGTCGAGCAGGACTACGCCGGAGAGATGGAGTGCGTCGTCGTCCACGACCAGGAGGCGCCCGATCCTGCGCTCGAGCAGCTCGGGCGCGACCATCGGCGGGTGCGGGCCGTGGGCAACGCGGGAAGCCCCGGGCTGGCCGCTGCCCGCAACGCCGGCCTCCTGCACACGACCGGCTCGCTGGTGGCCTCCTGTGACGACGACGACGTCTGGCACCCCGAGAAGATCCGCCTGCAGGTGCAGCGCATGGTGGCCGAGCCGGGGCTACTGGTGCTGGGGGCGGGGATCCGGCTGCTGATGGCCGACGACCACGTCGTCGACTGGCCGGGCGACAGCCCGCTCATCACCCGCCACCAGCTCCTGCGCTCCCGGCGCAAGGAGCTGCACTCCTCGACGCTGCTGATCCGGCGGACGGCGTACACGCTGGCCGGCGGCTACGACGAGACGCTCCCGCACAGCTACGGGGAGGACTACGAGTGGCTCCTCCGGGTGCTGCCGCACGGCGGGATCGGGGTGGTCAACCAGGTTCTCGCCGATATCCGGAAGAGCAACCCGTCCTGGTTCCGGGAGCGCTCAGAGGTGGTGGCGAGCGCCCTCGAGTACCTCCTGGCCGGTCACCCGGAGCTCGCCGAGACCCGCCCCGGCCACGCCCGGGTGCTCGGTCAGATCGCCTTCGCCCACGCCACCCTGGGCGACCGCCGCACCGCTCTGCGCTGGGCCGCGCGGGCGTTGGGCCGCTGGCCGATCGCCCCGCACGCGGCGCTGGCGGTGGTCGTCGCGGTCACCGGCATGAGCCCGCAGGTCGCCCTCTCGGTCACCAGGCGGGTGGGTCGTGGCATCACCTGAGCCTCCGCGGCCCGCTCCGCTCGTGCGGCCGGACGCGTCAGACCGCCACCGGACCAGCACCCGCCCGGTCCTGGTGACCGGGGTGCCGCGTTCCGGTACCACCTGGCTGGCCCGTCTGCTGGCCGCGGGTCCGGGCACCGCGATGCCGGGTCGTGAGCCGATGAACCCGCGGGGGCACCAGTACGCGTTGGGCGGCACGCTCGAGGGCTGGTCCCGGCTCGACCCCGCCGACCGGCGGCAGGCGCGGCTGCTGCGCCGCTGCTACTCGGGTCGTGAGGTCCGCACCTTCAGCCGCTTCGGTGTCCGGCAGTGGGCGGCCGGCCTGCCCGGCACCCGGGTGGTGGTCAAGGACCCGTTCGCCCTGTTGTCCCTGGCAGCGGTGGCCCGGCTCACCGGTGCTGTCCCCGTGCTGGTGTTCCGGCACCCCGGCGCGGTGCTGGTCAGCTACCGGCGGCGCGGCTGGCGGGCCGACATCGACGAGGTGGTGGCGCTGGGGGCACCCCCTCCGCCGGCTGACGACGACGTCACCACGATGGGGATCTTCTGGTCCTGGTGCAACTCGGTCGCTCTGGACGACCTGGCGGAGCTGACCGGCGACCCGGCGGGCGACCGGCGCCGAGGCCTCGTGGTCTCTCACGAGCAGCTCGTCGCCGGTGGCGACTCCGCGGTCTCGGACCTGCGCTCGTGGCTCGGGCTCGCGGCGCCACGCCGCCGGCGGCGGTCGCTGCCGGCTCGCGGGCGGCAGAGCCGGGGTGGAGGTCTGCACGACTTCGTCCGTGACCCGGTGGAGCTGACCGAGGCCTGGCGCGACGCGCTGACTCCGAGCGAGATGGCCAGGCTGGAGGAGCTGACCGCAGCAACCGCGCAACGGCTCCGCGGCGCAGCGGCAGCCAGCCTCGACCGGGATGCAGGGTCGTCGTGACCGGCCGCCTCCCGAACTTCTGCTTCATCGGGCCCGACAAGGCGGGGTCGACCTGGCTCCACGAGGTGCTCATCCGGCGACCGGACGTCTTCCTCACCCCCGCCAAGGATCTGTACTTCTTCGACCGCTACTTCGACCGGGGGGTGGACTGGTACGCCCACCAGTTCGCCGGGGCGAGACCCGAGCACAAGGTGGTGGGCGAGGTGTGCCAGGACTACCTGTTCCATCCGGAGGCGGCGCGGCGGATGCGCCGCACGCTCGGACCGGACGTGCGGCTGATGGTCACGATCCGCGAGCCCGCGGCGCGGGCGTTCTCGTCGTACCTGTACATGCTCAAGCAGGGGCAGCAGCCCGGCACGTTCCGCGAGGCCCTTGATGGCCGCCCCGAATTGCTGGAGCACGGTCGCTACGGGTCGGCCCTTCGCCGCTACCTCGACCAGTTCGACCGGTCGTGCCTGCACGTGTCGGTCTTCGACGACCTCGTCGACGATCCTCAGGCGTTCGTCACCGCGGTCGTCGACTGGTTGGGGCTCGCACCCTTTACGCTCGACGCGTCCGAGCTCGGCGCGCGCCTGCCCGCCAGCCAGGCCCGCTCGAAGGTCCTGGCCCGGGTGGCCCGGGGAATGGCCGACTGGGCGAGGGAGAACGACCGGGCGGGGGCGGTCGGCGTGGTCAAGCGATCGGCCCTGACCCAGCGGCTGCTCTACCGCCGGCTCGAGGAGCGCCCCCGGCTGGGGGCCGGGGAGGCCGCGTACGTGCGTGCCGCGCTCGAGCCCGAGATCGTCGAGGTCGAGCAGTCGTTCGGCGTGGCGCTGCGCGAGCGGTGGGGATGGCCGACCGCGCCATGATCGGCTCGTGACCACCGCACCCGCCGGAGCACAGTCCGCGGAGACACCGCCCTCCGGAGCGCCGCCCGCCGGAGCACCGCCTGCCGGAGCACAGCCGGGGGAGAGGCGGTCGTCCCTGGCGACCCCCCCTTCCCCGGTGACGCCCCGCCGTGGTTCGCTTCCCGGCGGCTGGCCGCTGATGGCGTTGTTCGGCCTGTTCCCGTTGTGGTGGCTGCTCGGCGTGAGCCACTTCATCTTCATCGTGCTCGCGATCCCGATGGCCGTCGAGCTTGCGCGTCGACGCCCCGTCTACGTCCCGCGTGGCTTCGGGCTGTGGCTGCTGTTCCTCGTCTGGGTGGCGGCCGGGATCTTCGTGCTCTGGGCGAGTGCTCCGGGCACCGTCCAGGAGGCCAGCCTGGGCCGAGTGATCCCGTTCACGTACCGGGCCTTGTGGTACGCCGCGATCACGGTCGTGATGCTGTACGTGACCAACCTGTCCGAGCGTGAGCTGCCGAGCCGGCGGGTGGTGGCGCTGCTGGCCTGGATGTTCGTCGTCACGGTGGTGGGTGGCGTCGCCGGGCTGCTCATCCCCCAGGTCAGCTTCCCGTCTGCGCTCGAGCTGGTGGTCGACGTCGGGGATCAGGGCTTCCTGTACTCGTTGCTGCACCCCTCGCTGGCGGCCGAGAGCGAGTTCCTCGGCTACGTGCAGCCCCGGCCCACTGCTCCGTTCGCGTATGCCAACGCCTGGGGCAACAACGTCGGGATGTATCTGCCGTTCTTCGTGCTCGCCTGGATCACCAGCAACTCCCGATGGCGCCGCCGGGCGGCGCCGCTGGTGCTGGCGATCGCCGTGATCCCCATCGCGTACTCGCTGAACCGGGGGCTGTGGGCCGGGCTTGCCCTGGCCGTCCTGCTGGTGGCGGTACGCCTCGCCATGTCGGGACGGATCGTGCCGCTCGCCTCCATCGTCGTCGCGGGCCTGCTCGCCGCCGGCGTCTTCGTCCTGTCACCCCTGTACGACACGGTGTCGCTGCGGATCGAGACGCCGCACAGCAACGACCGTCGCGCCACCGTCGCCGAGCAGGTGATCGGCACCACGTGGGAGGCGTCGCCGCTGCTCGGCTACGGCAGCACCCGTACGGTGCAGGGGAGCTTCGCGTCCATCGCCGGCGGCGAGACCGCCGACTGCCGCCAGTGCGCCGCTCCGCCACTGGGCACCCAGGGCTTCCTGTGGCGGCTGATCTTCACGACCGGTCTCGTGGGCACGGTGCTGTACCTGGCGTTCGTGGGTGTGCAGCTGGCCCAGCACGTGCTGGCCCCCGACCCTCTGAGCATCACCTGCTGCCTCGTCATCGTGCTGAGCCTTGTCTTCGCCGTGGTGTACGACTCCCTGGAGTCGCCGCTGTACACGCTGATGATCGCCATCGGGCTGCTGAACCGCCGACTCGTAGGGGACGTCCGCCAACGCTGGGGTGGGTCCGGGGAGGCGGTGGCATGACCAGGCGGCCCGGCACCCGTCCCGCCACCGCGAGCAGCAGCGACGACTATCTCGCGCGAACGGCGCAGGCGCTGTGGCCGGGCGCGTGCGTCCGCCTGTCCCGGTCGGCACCGCGACGTCGCGCCGCGATGGACCGCGCAGCCGGGGAGACCGGGCCCCGGAGCGCGCGCGGGTCCGACGAGGCCAGCTGGTTCCTGCTCCCGTCGGGACGCCAGCCCCGGATGCTGCTGCCGGTGCGCTGCCGGGCCGCGGCGGTGATGCTGAACCGGCACGACTCGTCCCGTCGCGAGGCGTGGGCGCGAGCGGTGCTGCGCGGAGCGGTGTCGTCCGGCTGGCTGGACCGCCTGCCCGTCCGTCGCCTGGTGGTCGACGCCACCTCGTCGGGTGCCGGCGACCTCGCCGAGCATCTCGGCCGCCTGCTCGGGGAACCGGTTCGCATCGGCGTGCTCCTGGGTCCGGTGCGAGCGAACGCCAAACCCGTCGTCCAGGCGTTCGCGCGCTCGGGCCGCACGCTCGCGTTCGGCAAGCTGGACGCCGGTGGGACCGGGCACCTCGTCGAACGGGAGGCCGTGGCCCTGACCACCCTCGCCACGGCGGGGCTGGTCGGCGTCGAGGTGCCGTCCTTGCTGCACCACGGTCGGTGGCACGGGCGCGCGCTGACGTTGCTCAGCGCGCTCGACGCATCGCAGTCACGCGCCACCGACGACGCGCCGCACCTGGGCGCGGCCGCAGAGATCGCCGCTGCGCCGGGGCTTCAGTTCCTCCCGCTGGGCGACGTCCTGTCCCGGCTGAAAGGCCGTGTCGCTGCGCTGCCCCCCGGCCCGGGCGCCGCTCGACTGGGGCTGGTCCTCGACCAGCTCGGCAGGACAGCCGGGGCCGACCCGCTGCCGGTCGGCGCCTGGCACGGTGACTGGTCGCCCTGGAACATGCGGCGGAGCGCCACCGGCGGACGGCTCCAGGTGTGGGACTGGGAGCGCTTCGACACCGACGCCGCCTACGGACTCGACGCGGTCCACCATCGCGCCCAGCTGCTGTGGCGTGATGGCGTACCGGCTGCGGCCTGCCGCCCCGCCCTGGAGGAGGCGGGCCGCGCCATGCCTCCACCCGCGGGGGGCCCGCCGGTGGAGGCCGGCGTGCTACGGCGGCTCTACCTGGTCGAGATCGGCGCCCGCTACCTGGGGGACCAGGCGTCGGGCACCCCACCCCGACCACGGACTCGCTGGGTGCTCGACCAGCTGTCTCCCACCACCTCCGACGCTGACGGGGACCGACGCCATGGCACTGCGTAGCTCAGCTCCTCCGGTCGTCAAGCGCGCGGGTCGCCGGCTCTCGACCGGTCTCGGGACCGCTACCGCCGGTCTGCGCGTGTCACCCGGCTTCCTGCTGGTCGGCGCTCAGCGGTGCGGTACGACCTCGCTGTACCGCGCTCTGAGGCAGCACCCTGGTGTGCGTTCGGCGGTGTTCCACAAGGGCGTCAACTACTTCGACGTCAACTACCACCGCGGGCATCGCTGGTACCTCGGCCACTTCCCGATGCGACCGCTCCGCGGCGGCGCGCACGCGGCACCCCTCGCCTTCGACGCCAGCGGCTACTACATGTGGCACCCGCACGCACCGGCACGGATCATCCGCGACCTGCCCCGGGTCCGGATCGTCGTGATGGTGCGCGACCCGGTCGAGCGTGCCTACTCGGCGTACCAGCACGAGCTGGCGAGAGGCTTCGAGTCCGAGAGCTTCGAGCGCGCTCTCGCCCTCGAGGACGGCCGGGTGGAGCCCGAGCTCGCGCGGATGCTGACCGACGAGAGCTACCAGAGCCAGACCCACCGGCACCAGGCCTACCGTCGGCGCGGTCACTACGCCGAGCAGCTCACCCCCTTTCTCGAGGGCCTCGGGCGAGACCACGTCCACGTGCTGGAGAGCGAGCGCTTCTTCGCCGATCCCGAGCCCGAGTTCGCGCGGCTGCTCGCGTTCCTCGGACTGCCGGCGGTCATGCCGGCCACGTTCGACCGCTACAACGCCCGCGCCCGCGCGCCGCTGGCCGAGTCGTTGCGCGCCGAGCTCGCTGCACACTTCGCGCCGCACGACGACCGCTTGGGGGAGATCCTCGGCGCTCCGCCCGGATGGCGGACATGACGGGACTGCCCACGCTCGAGGCGCATCTGGCGTGGGTGGCCCGGCACGCGGTGCTGCTGGCCGTGTCCAGCCTGCTCGGGGGACTCGGAGGCGTGGGACTGGTGGTGGTGGACCGGCCGCTGGTGACGGCCGAGGCCTCCGTGCTGCTGAGCCGGCTGCCCGCCCGGGCACAGCTCGACGTCACCGTGGAGGCACCTCCCGAGGTGACCATCGACACCGATGCAGCGCTTCTCGGCTCCACCGGGGTGACCGCAGCGGTGGCCCGGTCCACCGGAACCGACCCGGAGGCGGTCGTGGACCGGCTGGAGGTCAGGGCGACGCCGCTGACCCGCGTGCTGCACGTCTCGTTCTCCGCTCCCGATGCGGCCACCGCGGAGGAGGGGGCCCGGACCGCCGTCACCGCGCTGCTCGAGGAGCGGGCCGAGCTGATGGCGGCGACCCTCCAACCCGTGACGGGCCTGCGGGACGAGCTGGCGCGGCTCCGGGACAAGGTCGAGGCCCGCACCCTGGACAGTTGGGCGACCTCGCCCGACAACGTGCTGGTGACACGTCTGCAGGCGCAGATCCGTTTCCTCTCGGCCCTCTCCAGCGGCGACCAGTCGACGGGGCGCGTCCTGCGCAGAGCCGGGGCGGTCGGACCGGCGAGCCGCGTCAACCCCGAGGTCAAGGTGGCGGGGGGCGCCATGGCCGGGTTGGTGGTCGGCCTGGGCGTGGGGCTCGTGCTGGACGGACGAGCACGCTCCCGCACCCGGTCAGCGCGAGCGGAGCGCTCCGTCGACGAGCGCACCCAGCCGCAGCGCAGCCTCGCGCGCGGTTGAGCCATGGAGGCGCAGAGCGTCGTCGTCGAGGCCGGCGGAGCGTGAGCCGGTCAGGGCGACGTCCAAGGCGGAGTCGAGCTCCTCGACGGTCTCGGCCAGCCGGACCATGGTGCGTGCGCCGACCATCCTGGCGAACCGTTGCTGGTGGCTGTCGACGTGCTCGCCGAGGGCCGGGTCCCGCGGCACGACGACGGGCATCAGTCCGGCGCGACGGGCATCCATGATCGCTCCGGGCCCGCCATGGCTGACCATCGCGCGGGCGCGCCCGGCCAGCTCCTGGAGTACGGGGTGGGCGAGATAGTCGACGCCGATGCATGCCTGCGGAGCCGCCGACGTGCCGTACTGGACGACGCACTGGACGTCGGCGTGCTCTCGCGCCCAGGTGTCCATCCATCGCACCAGCCGGTCGAAGGGGTGGTGGTCGGTTCCGACCACCACCAGCAGCAGCGGGCGCTGGTCGAGACCGCCGGGAACGCTCACAGCAGCACCCCGATGACCTCGGCGTCGGGGTAGAGCGCCAGCTGCTCCTCCCACTGCACGCAGAACAACGAGCTGAACGGCCGGCACAGCCGCCCGGTGAGCGAGCTGTTGTCGATCCGGTCGTACACCTCGACGAACACGGTGAAGATGCCGAGCATCCTGGCCACCACGAAGAAGGGGAAGGCGAGTCCGGCGCCGGTCGACACCACGACATCCGGACGGTCGCGTCGTAGCACCCGGACGGCCAGCACGAGGTTGCGCAGCATGTTCGGGATGTTGCGGGTTGTGGGGTGGTGTCCCCACAGGCAGGTCTCGCCCTCGAGCTGGCTGCGGGAGTCGATGCGGTCGAAGGTCACCCAGGTGCGCCGCCGGTCGTGCCACCAGGGACGCAGTGCCAGCAGCTGCGCGAGATGACCGCCGTTGGAGCCGACGAGAAGGACGTGCTCGGCCCGCCGCCCAGTGCTCGTCGTCATCACCCTTCCCCCGCGGACATGTCCGGCACCGTCTCCCCGGCATGGCGGTCGCTGAGGGCTCCCACCGGGCACGCCGAGGGTCGCGCCCACGGTCACGCCCACGGTCGGCGCCCACGGTCGGCACCCACGGTCGGCACCGTCAGCCGAACGTAACGGTAACGCGAATCTCGAAGGCAGTGGTCCTGCGAGACCTCTCGTCGAGCGGCCGGCGCACGCCGCGGAGGGGAGCCACCGATCGATTCCCGGATCCGGGGGGCGCCGCTTGCTAGCCTGACCCCGCCAGCACTGTCCGCGGGGGGTCACCGTTCTATGGCGTACACGCCCGTGCAGGACCGGCGGTCCCATCTGGTCAGGGACGCGCTGCGGCACCGCTGGCGGCAGGTGCTGGCGCTGGCGCTCGTGGGTCTCCTTGCGGGTCTGCTGTTGACGCTCCGCGACGGCCGGAGCTACGTCGCCACCAGCCAGGTGCTCGTGAACCCGATCGTCGGAAACGCCTACAGCCCGGACGGCGCCGATGATCTGGAGGCACTGGACTCCGAAGCACAGGTGGTCTTCTCCGACGACGTCATCGACGACACCGCAGCCGACGTCGACCTCGATCCACAGTCCCCGCTGCTCACCTCGGGGGCGTCGGCCGAAGTGGTCCCGAACACCCAGGTGGTGCAGATCGCCGTGACCGGCGACGACGCCGACGACGTCGAGGCGGCTGCCGACAGCATCGCGCTGAACTACCTCGAGGTACGTGAGGAGCTCGCGACCGGCCTCGTGAACGTCCGCGTCGAGCGTCTCCAGGAGCAGATCTCCGAGACCGTGCGTCGGTTGCGCGCGACCTCGCGACGCGCCGCCACTGCCCCTACCACCGGCGAGCCGACGCTGCAGCGCCTCGCGGACGGGTACCAGACCGACCTGTTCAACCAGCGCGCGGCGCTGACCGAGCTCCTCAACACCGACACCGAACCGGGACGCGTGCTCTCCCCTGCCGGTGAGCCCGGTACCGCGTCGCCGGTCCGGCTGGCCCTGTTACCGGTCGCCGGGCTTCTCGGCGGCGCTCTGCTCGGCGCGCTGGTCGCCCTCGCCTGGGAACGACGCCGCGACCTGGTGCGCAGCTCGGCCGGTGTGCGGGAGATGGGCGTGCGGGTGCTGGGCGAGTTCAGCAGCAACGACCCCTCGCCCGCCGCCATCAACGGAATGATGCGCGTGGCCCGCCTACACGCCTTGGAACACGTGTCCCGGCCGGCCGTGGTGGTCGTGGCGAGTCCCGGGGATCCCGAGGACACCTCTCGGGTCGCGGGGGGCCTGGCGGTGGCGTTCGCCCGCGTCCCCGTCCAGACCGCCCTCGTGCAAGCCACCGACGTCCACCTGCTCGGCACCTCGAGCGCCGACCAGCAGCGGGTGCCGGGTCTGTCGGACGCCATCCTGCACGGGCAGAACCCGACGACGATGCTGCAGTCGGTGGAGCCGAACCTCACGTACCTGCCCACCGGGCGTGAGCTGCCCCAGGCCTACGAACGCTTCCTGCCCGAGGTGCTCGACCGCGTGCTCACCCGGCTCCGAACCGGCGAGCAGCTCGTCCTGGTACAGAGCCCTGTGCTCACCCGGGCAGAGGGCGAGGCTCTGGCCAGCGTCGCCGACGCCGTCATCCTCGTCGTCACGCGTCACCGCACGAGGTTCAGGCAGCTCGAGTGGGCCGCCGGCATGCTGCAGGAACGCAATGTCCGGCTGGCCGGTGTGGTCCTCGTCGACCCCGACCAGCCGCGGCTGGACGAGTGGGCACCGGGCCGACAGGACTCGTACCACAGCCGTGCCCACTGAGCCTGCCGAGCCACCGGCTGACGGCCCGGACCGCCAGCTGCAGCGGTTGGCGCGCGGGGGCATGCTCAGCGTCGCCGGCTCCGCCGTCAGCTCGGTCGCCGGCATCGCGCTGGTGGCCACGGTCACCAACGGGTTCACCCAGGCCGACGCCGGCACGCTGTTCGCCACCACCTCGGTGTTCGTGATCCTCACCTCGATCACCCAGCTCGGCACGGAGATCGGGCTGGTCCGGTGGATGCCGGTGCTGCGAGCAACCGCCCGCCAGGCCGAGCTCTGGGCGGTGCTGCGTATCGCCCTGTTGCCGGTCCTTGCCGTCTCCGTGCTCGTCGCGATCGGCCTGTTCGCTGCCTCCGAGCCCGCTGCGGCCGCGCTGCTCGGCGACGCGCAGGCCGACGACGGCGCCGTCATGCTGCGCTGCCTGGCCGTCGCCGTGCCGCTCGGAGCCCTCTACACCTCGGTCCTGGCGGGCACCCGCGGCCTGGGCTCGATGCGCCCCACCGTGTTCGCCGACGCCTTCTTGCGCAGCGTCGGTCAACCGGTCGCCGTGCTCGCCGTGGTGCTGACGGGCGGCGGACCGTTGGCGCTGGTGCTCGCCTGGCTGGCGCCCTACGCGGTCGCCTGCTGCTGGGCGGTCTTCGCCCTCGTGCGCCAGACGAGGCGGGCCACCACCAGGGCCTCGCAACAGCCCGACCGGACACCTCCGGGCCCCCGGTCCACGCTCGCCAGGGATTTCTGGCGGTTCACCGGCCCGCGAGCGATCGCCTCGCTGTCGCAAGTGGCCTTGAAGCGGCTCGACATCGTGCTCGTGGCCGCGCTCCGGTCGCCGGCCGAGGCAGCCGTCTACACCGCAGCCACCCGCTTCGTCGTGCTCGGGCAGCTGGCCGTGCAGTCGATCCAGCAGGCGCTCAGCCCGCAGCTCAGCCAGCTGTTCGCCCGCGGCGACGTGGCCGGAGCCCGTCGGATCTTCCAGACAGCGACCACGTGGATGATGCTCCCGTCGTGGCCGCTGTACCTGGTCTGCGCGGCGATCGCGCCGCTGATCCTCTCGTTGTTCGGCGACGGCTATTCCGAGGGCACCGCCGTGATCGTGATCCTCGCGCTCGCCATGCTGTTCGCGACCGCCTGCGGCTCGGTGGACACCGTGCTGCTGATGGCCGGTCGCAGCTGGCTGTCACTGGTCAACAACCTCGCCGCGCTGGTGGTGAACGTCGCGCTCAACCTGGTGCTGATCCCCCCGTTCGGTCTGGTCGGGGCGGCGTGTGCATGGGCCGCCGCGATCGTCGTACGGAACGTGCTGCCCGCGGTGCAGATTCACCGTCTCCTGTCCGTCTCGGCGGGAGGCCGGGGCGCAGCCGTCGTCGGCGCAAGCGCGCTGGTGTGCTTCGGCCTCCCAGGTCTGGTACTGGCACTGAGCCCCGCTCCGCAGTGGGTGGTGCTCGTCGTGCTGGCGGCCGGTGGCGGCACTGCCTACGCTGTCGCGCTCTGGCGCCAGCGGGCGGTTCTCCAGCTGCCGCTGCTCGCCGGCACACTGGCGGCGCGTGCCCGCCGCACACCGTCCCCGCAGCCACCGCGGGCGGCCGCGGACCCAGGCGCCCCGCGATGAGCACTCACGCCGGGAGAAGACAGGTGACCTCGGATCGCGCCGACGCCGCGAACGCCGCTGTCTTCGCTGCCGTCTCGTCCAGCGGCCAGTAGGCCCCTGACCGCGAGTTCCGCGCGCTGTTGAAGTAGGAGATCACGCCGACTCGTGCGGTGTTCGCGGCCGCCCAGCCGAAGCTGTCCTTCCACCACTGCACGGCCGGCACCCGGTAGGCGTCGGTGCACCCGGTCTCGCCCACCCCGACCATCAGGTCGGGTCGGCCCCAGGCGTCCAGCTGGCCCAGGATGCGCCCCAGCCGCTCGTCGTAGCCGGCGCCCGACGCGTTCTGGTACAGGTCGATCCCGATGAACGCCGACCGCTGCAGGACGTGCTCGTCGAGGTAGCGTCGCGGCGCCGACCGGCTGTTGTTCGGGTTGAACTCCCAGTCGCCGACCACGGGGACCAGCGCCACGTTCGACATCCCGGTCTCGTCCAGCATCACGTCGTGCACATGGGCATACGCGGCAGCGAACTGCTCGGCGGAGCCGGCGGCGTCCCCCGACGGCTCGTGGTGGAAGGTGGCCACGACGGGGTCGGAGAGCGTGTCGTAGGCACGTGCCCGGCCCCGTAGGTGGTCGTCCACGGCTCCGGACGCGACCGTGTGCCACCCTCCCGGTCCAGTGACCGGCGGCTTGAACGAGATCCACGGCAACCGGGCCTGCTCGTGATCGGAGCGGATGATCGCCATCTCTTCGGAGATGGACCAGAAATCGAAGAAGTTGCGGTGCACCCCCAGCCGGCCGACCTCGGCCTCGAGACCGGACAGGTCCTCGTCCTCCTGCGAGACGCCGAGGTACAGCCGACCCGGCTGGTGTCCTGGCCATCTCACCTCGGTCGAGCCTGAGGTCTGGAAAGACGTCCGCACCGGTGCCGCCGGACGCTGGCGACCGCCATCACACCCGGACACACCCGCCGCCGCGCCTCCCGCCGCCAGGGCGAGCGCGCCCCTCAGGAGTCCGCGGCGGGAGGGCCTCAGCGCGCCGCGCATGCGCCCTGGGCGACTCCGCGGAGAGCTCGCCGAGCATGTCCGCGAGAGGTCACCGGGCACCGTCCGAGCGTGCGACCGCGCCGATGGTCCTGCTCGCGATCTCGAGGTCCCCGCGCAACGTCCAGTTGTCCACGTAGTCCAGGTCGAGGTTCACCGACTCGTGCCACCGCAACCGCGAGCGCCCGCTCACCTGCCACAGACCGGTCATGCCCGGCTTCACGGTCAGCCGGCGGCGGATCCAGTCGTCGTACTGGTCGGTCTCGCTCGGCAGCGCCGGACGCGGGCCGATCAGCGACATCTGGCCGAGCACCACGTTGAGCAGCTGCGGCAGCTCGTCCAAGGAGGTGCGGCGCAGTACGGTGCCGAGCCGAGTGATCCGGGGGTCGTCCGCCAGCTTGAACAGCAGGCCGGCGCCCTCGTTCATGGCCATGAGCTGCGGCTGCAGCCGCTCGGCGTCGACGCTCATGGACCGCAGCTTGAACATGGTGAACTGCCGGCCGCCCTTACCCACCCGGACCTGCCGGAAGATCCCCGGGCCGGCGGAGTCCCATCGGACGGCCACGACCAACGCCATCAGCATCGGGGCGAGCAGCAGCAACAGGAGCGCGGCGACGAGGCGGTCGATGCCGTCCTTGACCAGTACGGCCAGCAGCGGCGGCCGCGCCGGCCGAACCGACAGCAGCAGCCGCCGACCGAGCAGCCGCGGGCGGATCCGCCGCGGGACCGCCCCGTGCACCTCGGCAGCAACCGCGAGCTCGATGCGGGAGTCCTCCAGCGCCCAGCTGAGCCGCCGCACGTCATAGGCGCTCAGCACCGGCCCCGGCGCCACCACGACCTGGCCGACGCCATGCTTCACGGCCAGCTCGGGAACGTCGCCGAGCCCGCCCAGCACGGGAACTCCGGCGATCTCGGGCACCTCGTCCACGCTGTCGTCCGGCGTCGACGTCAGGCAGACGCCCACGATCCGGACTTCCGGCCTCGACATCCACTGAGCGATGAGGTGTCCGACCGCGAGCCGGTCCCCGACGAGAAGGGTGGAGCTGGGTGCCGGCAGCAGCAGCATCGTGCCCCTGCTCACCACCGGCACCGCGGCCAGCGCCGCGACCGCCGCGGCTCCGTAGCGGAGGTCGGCCACGGTGAGCCACCCGCCGATCGCGAGCACCAGGAGCACGGTGCCCGCCTGTGACACCAGCCGCCGGACGGGGCGCAAGGAGGTCACACGCTCGTAGGCAGGCAGGGCCGTGGTGTCCACGGCGAGCACCAGCCAGGCCACGAGCGGCACGCCGGCCAGCGGCCAGCGGTCCCACAGCGCCACGGTCAGCCCGGCGGCGATCGCCAGTACCAGCAGCCGCTCGCACACCACGTACGAGAAGGTGCGGCGACCGCGGGTACCGTCGCCTCCTGCGCTCGGGTCAGCGGTGGGTGCCGTTCCCCCTGCCGACGGTGCGGGGACCACGGTGCCGCGCCGGCCCGGTCCCGGGTGACGGCGCCTGGGCGCGACCCGCAGCTTCGCCCGGGTGAGAGCACGGACGATCACCGGCGCCCGTTGCGGGGTGACATCGCTCTCGTCAGGTGCGCGCTCGACGGGTCGCACCGTGCGTGCACCTCCCCCCACGCTCACCGGGCCCCGGGCTCGGGACCAGCTGCCGAGTCCTGCGGCGACCCAACTCACCGCTGTCATCTTGCGGCCCGGGCCGCGGGCTGACCCGCGATTCGAGGAAATATACGCTCTGAGGCGGGACGTTCGGCGCTGAGCAACCGGCTGAACGGCTGAACCCTCGCCCCTGTTCGGCGTGTTCCCGGCGAGCGGGTCACCCCGGAGCCCGCCCCGTACGCGTCGACCGGCTGAGTGCGGACGTCCCCCGCGGAGGGGCTCGGCGGCTCGCTCAGCGGCTCTCAGTGGTAGTCGTTCTGGGTGGCCTGGAGGCCGCGCAGCACCAGACTCTCGGCGGCGTCAGCGCCGCGGGCAACCACCTCGGGAAGCTCACGCCGCTCCGAGGACGAGAAGGCTGAGAGCACATGGTCGGCGGGGTCGTTCCGCCCCGATGGGCGTCCCACACCGAGCCTCAGCCGGAACCAGTCGCCAGTGCCGAGCGACCTCCGTAGCGAGCGCAGGCCGTTGTGGCCGTTGTCGCCGCCGCCGTACTTGACCCGCAGCGTGCCGAACTCGAGGTCGAGCTCGTCGTGGACGACGACCATGCGGTCCGGCGGGACCGAGTGGTAGGCCACCACCGACCGCACGGCACCGCCACTCTCGTTCATGAACGAGCGCGGCCGTACGAGGGTGGCGGCAGCGCTCTCAGCGGCGCCGGGGTGACCGAGCCGACCCTGCACGACGTCGGCCCGCCCACCCCGGTGCCGTCGCCACCGGCCGGACATCCGGTCGGCCAGCTCGTCGACGACGAGGTAGCCGATGTTGTGCCTGGTCGCGGCGTAGGCCGGTCCCGGGTTGCCGAGACCGACGATGACCCAGTCGGTCATCGGAGCTCCCGTCGCCCGAGGTCAGGCCTGGTCGGACCCGTCGCCGTCGCCCTCGGCGTCGGCTTCGGCGCCGACGGAGTCCCCGACGGCCTCGTCGACGTCGGCCTCGTCGCGCTCGATGCCGGCATCCGCCTCGGCCTCCGCCAGCTCGGCGTCGAGCTCGTCGGCCGTCGGTGCCGACACGATGTTGACGACCAGGATCTCCGGGTCGGTGATCAGGGCGGTGCCCTCGGGGAGATGCAGGTCGGAGGCGTGGATCTGTGCTCCGGCGGTCATGCCGTCGACGGACACCGTCACGGACTCCGGCAGATGGGTGGCTTCCGCCTCGACGGAGATGACCCCGGTCTCGGTCACGACCATGGCGTCCGACTCCACGGAGCCTTCGACGACCACCTGGATGTCCACGGTGACCTTCTCGCCCCGGCGTACCAGGATGAGGTCGGCGTGCTCGATGAAGCCCTTGATCGGGTCGCGCTGGACCTGCTTGGCCAGCGCCAGCTCACTACCCCCGTCGAGCGCTATCGACAGCAGTGCGTTCGGGTTCTTCAGGGCCAGCATGAGGTCGTGGCCGGGAAGGGAGATGTGCACCGGGTCCTCCCCGTGCCCGTAGAGAACCGCGGGGACCTTGGCTGCACGCCGGATGCGCCGCGCGGCGCCCTTGCCGAACTCGGTGCGCGGCTCGGCCTTGATGCTGATCTCGGACACGGGGGCACAGCTCCTCGGATGATCATCGGTCGGTGCGGTCAGGGCCGCCGGCGGACGACCGGTGCGCTGACCACCGCAGTCGATGATCACCGCGTCGATCACGGGACGGACCGACCGGGCAGGCGGCACCGTCCCCTCGCCGAGGCAACGCCGCCATTCTAGCCGCCCCCGGCCGTCGTGGCTGACCGGTCCTCAGCGCTGCGGCAGCGGTCTCAGGCGCGACCGTCGAACAGGCTGGTCACCGAGCCGTCCTCGAAGACCTCGCGGATGGCGCGGCTGATCAGCGGTGCGATCGACAGCACCGTGAGCGAGTCGAAGTGCCGGTCTGGGGGGATCGGCAGCGTGTTGGTGACGATGATCTCCTTGGCGCTCGAGTTCTTGAGCCGGTCGACGGCCGGGCCCGAGAGCACGGCATGGGTAGCGGCCACGATCACCTCGGACGCGCCGCCGTCGAGCAGGGCGTCGACCGCCTTGCAGATGGTCCCGCCGGTGTCGATCATGTCGTCGACCAGCACGCAGGTGCGGTCGCGGATGTCCCCGACCACCCGGTTCACCTTGGCCTCGTTGGGGTGGTGGATGTCGCGGGTCTTGTGCACGAACGCCAGGCTCGCGCCGCCCAGCCGCGTGGACCACTGCTCGGCCACCCGGATCCGGCCGGCGTCCGGCGAGACCACCGTGAGATCGGCGGCGTCGTACGAGGACGTGACGTGGTCGGCCAGGATCGGCATGGCCATGAGGTGGTCGACCGGGCCGTCGAAGTAGCCCTGGATCTGCGAGCTGTGCAGGTCGACGCTGATCAGCCGGTTGGCCCCCGCCTCGCGGAACATGTCGGCGATCAGGCGGGCCGAGATGGGCTCGCGCCCGCGGTGCTTCTTGTCCTGGCGGGCGTACGGGTAGAACGGCATCACCACGGTGATCCGCTTGGCCGACGCCCGCTTCAGCGCGTCGACCATGATCAGCTGCTCCATGATCCACTGGTTGATCGGCGCGGTGTGGCTCTGGAGCACGAACGCGTCGCAGCCGCGAACCGACTCCTCGAACCGTACGTAGATCTCGCCGTTGGCGAAGTCGTACACCGACTGCGGCACCAGGCCGCTGCCGAGCAGCGAGGACACCTCCTCGGCCAGCTCGGGGTGTGCCCGTCCCGTGAAGACCATGAGGTTCTTCTCGGTGGTGCGCTTCATGCCGGTCACGAACGGGTCTCCTCGTCGGGTGGGCGCGGCGCCGCCCCCCCAGTCTGCACGATGCCGGGGCTCTCCGGCGCCGCCGCGGCCGCGTCGGCCGCAGCAGTTCCGGCGCGGCGGCGCAGGACCCAGCCGTCGAACTGACGTTGCGGTCCGCCCGAGACGGCGAGCGCACCGGGCGAGACGTCGCGCCGGACGACCGCTCCCGCTCCGGTGACGGCGCCGTCCCCGATGTGCACCGGTGCCACGAAGACGTTGTGCGATCCGGTCTTGCAGTGCCGCCCGACGACCGTCCGGTGCTTGGCCACGCCGTCGTAGTTCGCGGTGATCGTGCCGGCCCCGATGTTGGTGCCCTCGCCGATCTCCGCGTCGCCCACGTACGACAGATGCGGGACCTTGGCGCCGGGGCCGATGCGGGAGTTCTTCGTCTCGACGTAGGTGCCGATCTTGCCGCGCTCCCCGAGGTCGGTGCCCGGCCGGAGGTAGGCGAACGGCCCCACCGTGGACCCCGCGCCGAGCGTGGCCCCGGACCCGTGGGTGCGCACGACGGTCGCTCCCGGCCCGACCGTCACGTCGTCGAGCGTGCTGTCCGGCCCGATCGTGGCGCCCGGCCCCACCGACGTACCCCCGTGCAGCTGCACGCCCGGCAACAGGGTGACGTCGGGTGCCAGCGCGACGCCGACGTCGACCCAGGTGCTGGCGGGGTCGACGACGGTGACGCCAGCGCGCATCCACCCCGTGAGCACCCGCCGGTTCAGCTCGGCGCCCGCCCTGGCCAGCTGCACCCGGTCGTTGACCCCCTCGCAGTCCCAGGGATCGTCGACCGCCACTGCGCCCACCCCGCGCCCGTCGGCGCGCGCCAGCGCTACCACGGTCGTCAGGTACGCCTCCCCCGCCGCGTTGTCGCTGCCGACCCGCTCCAGTGCCGACCGGAGGTACGCGACGTCGAAGGCGTACATGCCGGAGTTGACCTCGCGCACGGCGAGCTGGTCGGGAGTGGCGTCCTTCTGCTCCACGATCTCGCCCGGCGCGCCGGAGGCGTCCCGCAGCACCCGTCCGTAGCCGGTGGGGTCGTCGAGCTCGACGGTGAGAATCGTGGCCGCGTCGCCGCTGGCGGCATGGGCGGCCGCCAGCCGGCGCAGCGTCTGCCCGGTCAGCAACGGCGTGTCCCCCATGACCACCAGGACCATGCCGGCGCGAGCGGCCAGCGCGTCGAGGCCCACCCCGGTGGCGTGGCCGGTGCCGAGCTGCCGGTCCTGCACCGCGGTCCTCGCCCGGGGCATGCACTGGGTGACGTGCGGTACGACCTGCTCACGCCCGTGTCCGACGACCACGACGACGTCGTCGGGCTCCACGGCCGCTGCGGCCGCGAGCACGTGGCCGAGCATGCTGCGCCCGCCGATGGCGTGCAGCACCTTGGGGGTGGCCGAGCGCATCCGCGTCCCGCCGCCCGCTGCCAGCACCACCACGGCGGCGACGGGGCCGGGGTCTGCGGGGCCGGCGTCTGCGGAGCCGGCGTCTGAGGAGCCGGGGTCTGAGGAGCCGGGGTCGACGGAGCCGGGGTCGACGGAGCCGGGGTCGACGGAGCCGGGCCCGGCGTGGCGGGGCCCGGCATGGCGGGGATCGGTCACGAGCGCTCCTCGGAAGGGAGGGCGACAGCCCGCCCTCCTGGGGGTGGGCCGGAGCCCGCGGGCTGGCCGGTTGTCCGTCCATCGACCAGCGCGCGCCGGTCGCTCCCCGGGTAGGAGTCGAACCTACGTCGCTTGTCCGCATTCAAAGTGCGGCGGGCCCTGCCGACAGACCAACCGGGGAAGGTCGGGTTCACCCTACGGAGTGATGAACGCCTCAGTCGCTTCGGCTCGCACCGTACGCCAGCGTAGGTTACGGTGTCGTAGGTAAGGCGAACCCTCCCTGGCTCGCCAGCGCCCGGCGCTCTCCATCCCAGTTGCGAGGACTTGCATGACCCCTCCGTCCACACCCACTGCCGTGCTCGACGCGACCACTTCCATCGCCGAGCCGACCGAGGACACCGAGCCCTCGTACCTGAGTCGCGGCGAGCGCATGACGCTCGCGGCGTTCGTGGTGGTCCCGTTCGTCGCCCTCTTGGCGGCGGTCCCGCTCGCCTGGGGCGGCTGGCTGGGATGGAGCGACGTCGTCATCACCGTCGTCATGTACACCATCACGGGACTCGGCATCACCGCCGGCTTCCACCGGTTGTTCACGCACAAGGCCTTCAAGCCCAACCGTGCGGTCAAGATCGGCCTGGCCATCGCCGGCAGCATGGCGATCGAGGGCCCGGTCATCCGTTGGGTGGCCGACCACCGCAAGCACCACAAGTTCTCGGACCGCGATGGCGACCCGCACTCGCCGTGGCGCTACGGCGAGAACGTCCCCGCGCTGCTCAAGGGCATGGTCTACGCCCACATCGGCTGGATGTTCGACGGCGAGCAGACCCCGCAGCGCAAGTACGCTCCCGACCTGATGAAGGACCCCGACATCCTGCGGATCTCGCGGCTCTTCCCGGTGTGGGTCGCCGTGTCCATGATCGGCCCGGCCATCGCCGGCGGCCTGTGGACCATGTCCTGGCAAGGCGCGCTCACCGCGTTCTTCTGGGCCACGCTCGTACGCATCGCCCTGCTGCACCACGTGACCTGGGCGATCAACTCGATCTGCCACACCATCGGCGAGCAACCGTTCCGCAGCCGCGACCACTCGGGGAACGTGTGGTGGCTGGCGATCCCGAGCTTCGGCGAGTCGTGGCACAACCTGCACCACGCCGACCCGACGTGCGCCCGGCACGGAGTCCTGAAGGGCCAGGTCGACATCTCGGCCCGCACCATCCGCATCTTCGAGCAGCTCGGCTGGGTGAAGGACGTGCGCTGGCCGGTCGCCGAGCGGCTCGCCGCACGGCGTCAGCCGGTCGCCGGCGCCACCACCGCGCGATGACCGCCGGGTGACCCCCTCCGAGGCGGTCACCCCGCGTCGCGGTACCCGGCACCGGATGACGGCGGCCGAGCGTCGGGACCAGCTGATCGAGGTAGCGCGCGGCCTCTTCGCCGCGCGCGGCGTCGAAGGCACGTCGGTCGAGGAGATCGCCGCCAAGGCCCAGGTGTCCAAGCCGGTCGTCTACGAGCACTTCGGTGGCAAGGAGGGCCTGTACGCCGTCGTCGTCGACCGCGAGGTGCAGCAGCTTCTGACGATGATGCGGACGGCGCTGACCGCCGGGGGTCCCCGTGACCTGCTCACCCAGGCGGCATTCGCCCTGCTCGACTACATCGACACCCATCCCGACGGGTTCCGCATCCTGGTCCGCGACTCGCCCGTGGGGTCGGCCTCCGGGTCGTTCGTGTCCATCATCGGCGATGTCGCCAGCCGGGTGGAGCACATCCTCGGCGCCGAGTTCAAGTCGCGGGGATTCGACACCAAGTACGCCCCGATGTACGCGCAGATGCTTGTCGGCATGGTCGGCACGACCGGCCAGTGGTGGCTCGACGCGCGCAAGCCGGCCAAGGACGTCGTCGCAGCACACCTGGTCAACCTGGCCTGGAACGGCCTGTCCGGCCTCGAGTCCAAGCCCCGGCCCATCAAGCGGCAGTGACGGGAGCGGCGACGGTGCCCGTCGCGCCACCGGCACGGCCCCTTGTCACTGCTCGCTCGCTCCACGCCATGCCACACAGAACACCCGACGGAACGGCAGGACGGTCCCGTACTCCCGCCCCGGGTACGCGGCCCGCAGCGCCGCACCGTACTCGCGCTCGAACCTGACCCTCAGGTGGGCGGGGAGGGCCTGCAGCACTGGCCGGGCGCCGGTGCCGGAGATCCATCGCAGCACCGGGTCCGGGCCACGGAGCACGTGCGCGTAGGTCGTCTCCCAGGCGTCGACGCTCCAGCCGTGCCCCATGAGCTCGTGCAGGTAGGTGGCGGCGTCATGAGCCGATGGATGCTCGACGGTGGCGGTGTGCGCTACGTACGGTGGCCGGCCGGCGAGCTCACGAAGCAACCGGTGACTGGGCGCGTCGAAGTTGCCGGGCACCGAGAAGGCCAGGCAGCCGCCTGGGGCGATGCGGCCGGCCAGCCCCGGGAGCAGGTGGAGATGGCCGGGCAGCCACTGCAGCGCGGCGTTCGACACCAGGAGGTCGACCGGTGTGTCAGGGTCCCACTGGCGGATGTCGCCGCGGCGGTACGAGATCCGCGGGTCGCTGTTGCCGGCGATCGCCCGGGAGACCATCTCCGCCGAGGAGTCGATCCCCTCGATGACGGCGTCCGGCCAGCGGCTACGGAGCAGGCCACTGAGATGACCAGGCCCGCAGCCGAGGTCGGTGATCGTACGGGGCCGGGTCGGTACCCGTGCCAGGAGATCCGCGAAGGGCCGGGTGCGCTCGTCGGCGAAGCCGAGGTAGGCCGCGGGGTCCCAGCCTGTGGTCACGGATTCACACCTCCCATTCGACCGGCGTGTCCCGCTCTCCTTCACCCGGAGCGCCACGCTTCCCTTCCCTCGGACGGTTTCCGCTTCCCTTCCCTCGGGGGGTTTCCGCTTCCCTTCCCCTGGAGGGTTTCCGCTTCCCTTTCCCCGGAGGGTTTCCGCTTCCCTTCCCCGGAGCGCCCCGCTTCCCTTCCCCTGGAGGGTTCCGCCCCCCTCGACCCAAACTGTCCCGCTCCTCTCCCCTCGGAGTGTTTCGCCGACAGTATCTTGAAGTC
>JAQSWV010000097.1 GCA_029266455.1 Nocardioidaceae bacterium | reverse complement strand
ACGGAGTGGGAGTCGTTCGGCACGATCACGTCCGGCTTCACCATCGAGGAGCGTCGGTGACCCCCATCCGTCCCTACACAGCGAAGAGACTGGGACTGCGGAAGCCGTTGACCGCGAAGGTGATCGAACTCGCGGAAGCGGTCGGTCGCCCTCTGGAGCCGTGGCAGAAGTGGACCCTGCTCGCCTATTTCCGCGACCGGCAGCACGGCTGACCTGCAAACTTGATTTCCGCCACCGATCACTTACCTTTAGCCCAACCACAGTGGACCGGGAGGCATCTCGTGACCGTGCAGACCATCAGCACCTGTGTGGTGTGCGGGGCCCAGACCGACCGGTTCCTGTGCGGCTCGGAGCGGTCCGGAACGGGCTGCCTCGGGGAGTTGCTGCGCCAGCTCGGTGACTGCGGCGCCCTCTCCCGCGAGCTGACCGTCACCGTCATGCGACAGGACAAGGTCACCGGCGAAGGTGCCGGGTTCGTCACCGGCGACGCGGAGAAGCCACTCCCGCTCAACCCCACCGCCATGGAAGCCGGCTACGCCCTGCGGACCCTGCTGGCTTCGTGGACCTGCGACATCTGGGAGAGCAACCAGGGCCGCGTCCCGCACTGCTCGGCCTGCGGTGTCGAACAGGCGCTGCACGCCGAAGGCCCGCACCCGCGCGAGCGCACCTGGTACTACGCCGTGCCGCTCATCCGCGTGCCGAACACGGTGACCGACCTGTCCCGGTGGCTGATGCGCCACGCGAACTGGATGGCGCTGCACCCGGCGGCCGACGACCTGTTCCGCGAGCTGATGGACGCGATCCGCACGGCCCGCCGCGCGGTGGACATCCCGACGGACCGCCGCCAGTTCCTCGGGGTCTGCGGGTTCGAGCTCGACGGCGTCGCCTGCCCGCAGGAGCTCTACGCCCTGCCCGGCCAGTACGAGGTGACGTGCAAGGTGTGCGGGTCGTGCTGGTCGGCAGAGGAGCGGGTGGCGTTCCTTCTGGGTATCGCCGAGGACCGCGATGTCACCTTGGCCGCGGCCTCGATGCTGCTCACTCGTCTCGGGTTCGAGGCTGGCGAGTCGGACCTGAGGAAGCTCGCCCAGAAGCGGAGGTTCGAGCCGAAGGCAATCGACAAGCACCGGAAACGGACCTACCGGCTCGGGGATGTGCTCGGTGCCTACCTGGAGGCACGAGAGGTGGTTGCGATGGCGGGTGTCGCCGCGTGAACGACGAAGGGGACGTCGACGTCCGGTGTCCATGCGGGCGCCGAATGCGACGGGCGTGGAGTCAAGGCCATGGCGAGTACCGGTGCGGGTGCGGAGCTGGTGTGCATGCCGAGCCGACCGCCGTGCCTTCCGCTGCCCGGCCAGGCTTCTGCCCAGTCTGGGTTGGCGGCACGCGCTGCGGGGCGACCCTGCCTCGGCGGGTGCCTCCCAACCCGTTCACCGGAAGTCCCGGGGTTCGAGTCCCCCGCGAGGACGACTTGGGCATCTGCACTGCGTGCGCCGAGCGCATCCTCACCCGCATGCTGGAGAAGCCGGAGTTTCGGGCCAAGGTCGCCACAATCGTTGGGCGACGCGAGATCGCCGCAGTGCGTAAACAAATCGCCTGGGACGAGTTCACCGAACAGGAAGCGGAGAGGCGTCGCAGGGAAATCGCGCGCCGCGAACGCGAAGCGGACGTCGCTGCCCGAGCCGTCCACGTCGTCTACTACGTCCGCCTGGGCGTCAACCACATCAAGATCGGCACGACTGGCCGATTGGCCGAGCGCATGGGGGAGCTGCGGGTGGTCAACGCAGAGAACCTGCTGGCCGTGGAGCCTGGCACGTACGACCTCGAACAGCAGCGGCACGCTCAGTTCGACAGCCAGCGCTACGACCGACACCGGGAGGACTTCGCCGAGTCGGTGGAGCTGCTCGACCTGATTGCCGACCTTCGGGCGAAGTGGGGAGACCCTTACGAGTTCGCGGCAGCCCGACTTGCGGAGCGCAGGGTGGCGAGCTAATCTCTGCTTTACTCGAAGTTCGTGTCTCTACGATACGCGCGAGCACGACGGGAAACCGTTGTCCAGCCTCAACCCCCGTGACTCCGGTCCGGGGGTTTTGTGCATCCTCACAACTGAATCGCCGGTCCACCCTGGTCCACAACCACGGACCGGCACCTCGCGGACGTAGCTCAACCGGGAGAGCGCTCCGACTCCAAATCGGAGAGGTGTCCGTTCGAATCGGGCTGTCCGTGCGACCTTCCTACCAGCAGAAACACCCCGAATTTGGTAGGATAGAGGCACAAAAGACCCCGGCGGGTGCTGGTAACACCCCCGGGGCGTGGCCAACCAGTAGAGGTGGTTGACGTCATGAAGGGTACAAGCGCGCCCGGGAACGCCACACTGCCGGCCAGGTTTTGGGCGAAGGTCGATGCGTCCGGGGACTGCTGGGAGTGGTCCGGTGCGAAGTCCAGCGCGGGATACGGGGTCATCGGGCTTGGCGGGAAGAACGGCGCCCTCGGACACGCTCACCGCGTCGGCTGGGAGCTTCTGGTCGGTCCGATTCCGGAGGGGCGCGAGATCGACCATCTGTGCTTCAACAGAGCATGCGTGAACCCGGACCACCTCGAACCTGTCGCGCCCGCCGTCAACAAGCGGCGTCAGCGCTGGGGCGCGGCCCGGCAACTTGCGGCGCGAACCCACTGCCCTCAAGGGCACCCCTACGCGGGCGACAACTTGGTGCTCCGCAAGCGCGGAGGTCGCACCTGTCGCGCTTGTCGGAATACGAGCACGAGAGCCGCGAAGCTGAAGCGGCAGCAGGCGGCCTGAGCGGCCTTGATTGTGGGCGTCGAGCCCGACTGGCTGCTCGGCACCCGTTGATCGCTTCACAGACTCCCCGACCTTGCAGTCGGGGAACCGGCCACGACCCCTTGAGCACCAGCGGCGGCAGTGCTCGGGGTCGTGGCCCACCTACCCGAGGAGGTGAGCATGAGCAGAGCCCGCAAGGTCAAGAAGCTGTCGAAGGTGTGGCTCGTGTTCGACGCCCCTCACCCCGACCGGAGCGAGTACGAGTCGGGCATCGGTGCCGCGTCGCACGCCCGCGCGGACCGGATGATGGTCAAACGCTTCGGTCACTTCGTCGAGCGCGTCCAAGCGCAGGCTCTCGGTGGGAAGTACCACCGTTGCCGCCAGTGCGTCGGACGCCCTCACCACTCGCCTGGACCGTTCACCACCGCTCGCTAGATCGGGGGTCGTGGTGGCCGACGTCCGCATGTACCGCCTCTCCACCGACTACGTGTACGCCACCGTCAAGTCGACCACCGACCCGAGCGGCGAACCGGTGTGGATGGCCGTGAAGCCCAAGGGCATTCCCGCGGGCGACTCCGATCTGCTGGTGGCCGAGTGGGTGCCGGGTGAGACGTGGGCCAACAACCGCCGCCGTGCCCGCGTCCTGGTCGGCCCCGAGTCGGACCTGGGCTCCCTCACTCCGGGCGCGTACCGGGTGTACTACAAGGTCGACCTGGACCCTCGGGTGCCGTTCGAGCCCGAACCGGGTCACCTGGTGGTTACCTCCGAGTCCTCCTACGTCCCGCCGGCTACCCCCGAGCTGGCCGCGGTGGCCTACAGCGGGGAGTACGACGACCTCCTCGGCACCCCCGAAGGCGGGGGAGTGGACGGCACGGTCGTCTACGGCACCACCGCGGGCACCGCGGCGGAGGGCAACGACCCCCGCCTGTCGGACGCCCGCACTCCGACCCCACACACGCACCCCATGTCCGACGTCACCGGCCTGCAAGAGGTACTCGACGACGTCCCCACCCGCCTGGTGGTGCGGCAGGCCTACATCACCTCCGGCAACACCACCCTCCCCGACACGGCAGGGGCGTGGCAGATCCTCTCCGGCTTCCTCCTCGCCATCCCCGCCTCGGTGGGGGACTACGTCGAGCTGGGCGCGCACGGGATGCGCAACAACACGGAGACCGGCTTCCTCGACGTCGCCGTCGTCTCGGGCGCGAGCATCGTCCGCTACCTCGCCACGGGCACCTCAAGCCCCGCCGTCGAGGGCGACCCCGGCTGGTATCCCACAGGTCCGGCCGCCCCGTTCCCGAACCAGGCAGCGCCCCGCGGCTTCACTGTGGCGGAGGGCGACCTGAACAGCGGGGTCGTCACCTTCGCCGTGGTGGCCAAGGCCACGGGCGCGGGCACGCTCTACGCCAGCTCGGACTTCCCGTTCTACTGGCAGGCGAAGAACCACGGCCCCGTCGACTGACGGAGGTACCCCATGACCATCAGGACGTTGGCCGACATCGAGCAGGACATCACCGACGCCTGCCAGGTGATGCGGGAGTACCGCGAGGTGGGCGACGACAGGATGGCCGCGCACTACGAGCGGTGGATGAACGTCAAGCTGGACGAGCTTGCGCTGCGCCTGCCACTCATGGTGGTCTGAATCGAGTACCACCTGCGAACTTTTCGCACCCCACCGGAGCGGCGATGCCCCAGCGAGCCACCAAGCGCTGCTCCACCCCCGGCTGCACGAACGTGGCCACCCGGTCCGGCTACTGCGCCGAGCGTTGCCAGTCCCGTCACGACAGCGCACGCCGCCGGTTCTCGCCTACCAACCGGGTACGCACCGCCGAGGTTCGCAAGCATCGAGCCGCAGCGATCAAGGCCCACGTCGACGAGCACGACGGCATGGGCCGGTGCCCCGGCTACGACCGCGAGCCGCACGAGGTGTTCCCGTCCGAGCTGACCGCCGACGACCCTGTGCCCATCGCACGGGGCGGTGACCCGATGCAGCCGGTGCGGGCTATGTGCAGGTCATGCAACTCGCGCCGTGGTGCACGAACCGACTGACCCTTCCGCCGAGGAGTCACACCATGACCAGCCTGATCAACTGGCTCCGCTGCCTGAGGCTCGGTCACGAATGGGTCCGTCCGTCGTACCACGGCCACTTGATCAGCCTCGGCACTCCGCTGGCGGAAGTCCTCGCCATGCCCGCCTGCAAGGGTGAATGCGTGCGCTGCGGCAAGTGGGACTGCCCGTCATGAGCGACACCGTCCGCATCAAGACCAAGCCCGGCGACATCCTCTTCGAGTTCTCCGCCGACGGCCTCTACGTCTACGTCGGATACAAGGGCGGTGCCCGCGTCCCACGCCGCAAGGCCAAGGCACTGCGCAAGCTGCTGACCAGGTGGCTGGCCGGGACCAACCCGAAGGGCGGTCGCTGATGCTGTCCGTCCCCTGCCTCGACTGCGGCCACCCGTTCCTCTACCGCGTGGACATCGAGGCCGACCCGGCCGGGGCACCACGTGTCGTGGTGGACGAGCAGGACTTCAAGGACCGCTTCACCCGCCACGTGCTGCTCAACCCCGAGCGGCATCCCACCTTCGTCACCTCGGTCTCGGACTGACCCCCACCTCATGGAGCCGCCACCATGCAGATCCCCCAAGACTTCAGCGTGACCTTCCCCGACGAACCCGGCGCCCGACCGGTCGTCCGCATCGGAGACCACGACCTGTCCGACCTGCCGATCGATGCAGTCGGCCCCGTGGTGGAACGCCTCGACTCCGGTACCGGCAAGCCGTTCAACCGAGTGTGGGTTCCCCTGCTGTTCGAGGGCCACGTGCACGACCCGAACGGCAAGGTCCGCATCGTCAACGACGGTGAGGCGTCGAAGCTCGACGTGCCGACCGATGAGTAGGTGGCTGGCACAGCAGACCGACGACGGCGCCCACGTCCTGCCGATCGACGACCAGGTCGACCACGTCGAGTCGGACGACTGCGTGTGCGGTCCTGCCGTGGAGTACGTGACAGGTGAGCAGGGTAGCGGCTGGCTCATCACCCATCACAGCCTCGACGGACGCGAACACCACGAGGAGATCTCATGAGCGAGAAGCCGACCGGCAACCTCGAACACGAGCCGCTCGAACTCCGCGATCTCCCCCCTGAAGTGATCGCTTTGGTGCACGCCGTAGACGCGATGTGGGGCATCTGGGCTGAGACGGATGACGCAGGCCGCAAGCAACTATGGCAACGCCTGCACCAGGCCAACGATCGCGTCTGGCACCGACACGCCGATCAGGCCGGCGACGTGCCCGACTACGTTCCCTCCGACTGGTCGTAGCAGGCAGGAGGCCGACGTGGCGGACTTCGTGCGCCACCGTCACAGCCTCGACGGCAGGGAGCAGGGCGAGTGAGCGAGCGGCACAATGCGCACGCGGTGCAGGTGGGCGACACCATCGGCATCCCCGCTCAACCACCTATCGCATCACGGGTCAAGGTCAACGGCCACGAGTTCATGGGCCTGGTCTTCGAACGGGTCAGCGACACGGCATGGTGGTGCCCGACCATCACCTGCGACTGGCCACAGCTGCTCACCGCCGCAGGCACACCAGGGGTGACGGTGCTACGGGTCGGTCCCGAGTAACCCCCGGTCCGATCATCGAGTGATCAACGTCGATCGATCGAGACCCCACCGGGTGTCCCCTCCCCCCACCCCGAACGCTCCGGCGC
>JAQSWV010000045.1 GCA_029266455.1 Nocardioidaceae bacterium | reverse complement strand
CGGCGTAGGTCAGTCCGGCCGTGACGGCCTCGTCGGTGAACGTGGTGTCCTGGCCGAGGATCGCGAGGCGGCGGGCACGCACGTGGACCGTTCCCACTGCCGGGGCGAGCTCGCCGGCCAGGACCCGGAGCAGGCTGGACTTCCCACTGCCGTTGTCGCCGCTGACCAGCAGGTGCTCACCTGTCATTACCTCCAGACCTCCAGGGCATCCAGCGCAACACGGCCGGGCACCCGCAGGTGCCGTACCGAGACAGCGACTCCGCCTGCGGCTGTCGAGGTCGCGACGGTCTCGGCGTGCAGGCGCAGCGGCTCGCGCGGCTTGCGTACCTGGGCCCGTTCGGCCGCGTCCAGCCGACGTTCGACGTTGCGTACCCGACGAGCCACCGTGCGCTGCACGCCCGCCCCCTTGAAGGGGGTGCTGAACTTGTCGTTGTCGCGCGGCGCCCGGTTGTGCGCCACCTGCCTGGCCGTCCCGGTCGACTCGCGGCCGCCGTGCCCATCGGTGCCGAGCCCGGGTGGGTCGAGGTCCACCAGGTGGGTGCACACGCGATCGAGGAAGGTGCGATCGTGACTCGCCGCCACGACGACGCCTGGTGTCGACACCAGGAAGTCCTCGAGCTTCGCCATGGCATCGTCGTCCAGATGGTTGGTGGGTTCGTCGAGCAGGACGCACTCCGGCTGCCGGGTGATCAGAGCAGCAAGGCGCAGGCGGGAACGCTCGCCCCCCGAGAGCGCGTCGACCGGATGCTGGGCGTCGATCGCCGCGAGCCCCAACTGCTGGCCGGTCAGCTCCGCGCGCCGGTCAGCGCCCCAGGCATCGTGCTGCTGCGCCCAGTCCAGCGCCTGCGCGTACGGCGCGGCCAGTTCGGGGGAGTCGCCGAGCGCGTCTGCGAGTCGTTCGAGGTGATCCACTGCCGCGTGCAGCGGTGCCAGCGCGTCCGCGAGCACGCCGCCCACCGTCATCCCTGGCGGGAACACGGGGTCCTGGGGGAGGTACACGAGATCGCCGGGGCGGTCGACCGATCCCGCATCCGGCCGGTCCACACCGGCCAGCAGGCGAAGCATCGTCGACTTGCCCGCGCCGTTCTCGCCGATGAGCCCGATGCGCTGTCCGCGGGAGGCGACGAGATCGATCCCGTCGAGCACCGCACGATCACCGCGGCGGTAGACGAGGCCGCGAGCCTGGAGGGACTGCATGACCGACCACCACCGGAGAAGCAAGGGGGACCCGCCGGGCGCAGAGCGCCGCGCGCGGGCAGCGGAGGGTCGTCAGTTCTTCATGGCGGTGCACAGCCTGCCTGGCGAGATGACCCTGGTCAACGGCATTCCTGCGCCGTCCTGACGTGCCGCGGGTCAGCCGCGGGCGCCGAGCACGTGTGCCTGGTCGGTGGCCCACATCCCCACCAGGCCGCGGAAGTGGGCGAGGAACTCCTCGTGCTCGTGGGGCGGATACGTCGATCGCACCGTGTCGACGAGCAGCTGGTCGAAGTCGGGACTGTTCACCCAGTCGAGGACCACCTCCGGTAGATGGCCCAGGTGCTTGGCGGTCCACTCCCAGTAGCGCTCCGTCTCGAAGTGCTCGTCCGCCAGCCGCAGGTAGGCCGCCAGCTTGGCGTCGTAGTCCAGGCTGTCGTCGTCAGCGATCTCGAAGTAGCGCTGGGTCTGCAGATCGACTTTCGCCGCCCGACCGGTCACCAGGCAGTAGACGGCCCACCGCACCAGCGCGGTGATCGCCCACGGGAAGTAGTAGTGCAACGAGGTCACGGCGACATCCGGACACGCATTGGCGTAGTCGATCGGGTAGACCTCGTCGCCGTTCACCAGCATCTCCGCCGAGTTGAACTCCCAGCGGAAGAAGGCGTTGACGACCCGGCTGATGGCGACGCACTGCCGACCGGCCTCCGGCCCCAGGAAGTCGTGCGAGACGGCGTACCGGTTGTGCATCGGCTGGTCGGGATGGAAGTCCATCACCATCGTCTCGGGACCGATCGAGAGCACCCGAGCGAAGTGCTCGTAGTCCACGGTCGCCTGCAGGTGCATGAGCATCCGGTCGGACTCGTCGTAGGCGCGGTGCAGCCCGTCACGGTTCTCTATACGGGAGACCCCTCGCCAGCCTCCGCCGTCGAACGGCTTCATGTACAGCGGATAGCCCAGGTCCTCGGCGATGCGGTCGAGGTCGAACGGCTCGTTGTACTTCGCCGAGGTGTACGCCCACCTCGCATTGTCGAGCGGGTTCTTGTACGGCACGAGCACGGTTCGCGGGATCTTGAGGCCCAGACGCAGCATCGCGCAGTAGGCGCTGTGCTTCTCCATCGACTGGAACGTGAACGGCGAGTTGAGCAGATACGTCCCATCGATCAGGGAGGCCTTCTTGAGCCACTCGCGCGGGTGGTAGTACCAGTAGGCAAGCCGGTCGATCACCAGCCCGGTGCGGACCGGGTCGGTGAGGTCGAACGGCTCGACGGTCAACCGCTCACAGGCCACCTCGTGCTCGCGGCCTCCCTCGGCGATGACGCGTCCGGCCCGCGCCAGGACGGCCTCGAACGCCCGCGGCCAGTCCTCCTCGGTGCCGAGCAGCAGTCCGATCAGGTGCCGTGTCGTGTCCGCGCCAGCCACGCGGGCAACGTACCGACTCAGCAGAAGCGGGGGAGATGGTGGGCCAGCTGTCGCTGCCACCAGGGCCAGTCGTGGGCCACGTCGTGTCCCCACATGTCGAGCTCGAACGGGATCTGCTTGTCCCGCAGGAGTCCGGCCATCCGTTGAGCGGACGGCAGCGAGCCTGTCGGGTGGGTCTCCCAGGCCCCCTGGCCGACGGTCAGGAGCACGAACACTCGCCGGCGAAGCCACTCGAGATGGTCGCCTTCGAGGTTGGGCACGTAGTCGGTGGGGTTGGTGAAGTAGGCGGAGTCTGCCCGTTCCCCCCAGGCGTGCCAGAGCGACGGGTCGTAGTTGCCGGACTGGCAGATCGCCACCGGGAAGAGGTCGGCGCGCTTGAGGGCGATGTTGAGCGCGTGGAAGGCGCCGAGACTGCACCCGGTGACCACTGCGTCGCTCGCGCCCGGCGAGTCGCGTCCGATGGCGCGGACCACCTGCTCGGTGATCCAGGACTCGTACCAGCCGTGCCGACGGGCGCGCTCCTCGAGCGGCACCGACCGGTCCGACCAGGTGAGGTGGTCGAACGAGTCGACGCAGTAGAGCTTCACCCGGCCGGCGTCCACCAGGTCGGAGACGGCATCGACCATGCCGTTGCCCTCGTAGTCCCAGGCTCGCCCCTGCTCGCTCGGGAACACGACGACGGGACGCCCGAAGTGGCCGTAGCGGATCACCGTGCCGGGGCGGTCGAAGCCCGGGGCTTCGATCTCGACCTGCTCACGCTGCATGTTCTCCGCCGCCCACCTGGCCCCACACCCGATGCAGGAGCGCGGTCAGGTGCGGGTCGAGAGTGTCACGCCAGGCCGTGAAGTTGTGCACGTCGGGGCTCTCGGTGAACGACACGTCCCAGTCGAACGCCGCCAGCCTCGCCGCCATGACTCGGTTGTTGTGCACGTTCTCCTCTGCGGAGCCGCACGTCAGGGTCACCGCCGGGGAGCTCGGCGCGGCCCGTGCGGCCAGTACCCGCTGCACGAATCCGGTGATGGCGCCGAAGCCGGGAAAGCCGGCCTCCTGCGGGTCGGTCTCGGGTGTGAAGAAGGACCCTGACTGCAGGAACAGACCGGCGAAGGATTCCGGGTGCGACCACTCTGCGTGCAGCGCCGCGAGCGCACCCAGGCTCGCGCCCATCAGCACCACGTTCTCGCGGGTGGCGTACCGGTCGCGCACCGCCGGCAGCACTGCCTGGGTCAGCGTCGCGGCGTAGTCGAGGTCGGCGGCGTACCGGGTGTTGCGCTCGCCCGGATCCAGCATGGCCAGCCGCATCCGAGGCAGTGCGTCGTCGGCGACGAGAGCCCCGACGTAGCGGGTCAGAGCAGCGTGCGCGGCGAACTCCGGCCCGTCGTGACAGACCAACAGCGGCAGCATCTCGTCAGGCTCCGAGTCGTCCGGTGACCAGATCTGCCCCGTCACCGTCGTCCCGAGCGGGGTCCCGGGGACGGTCAGCGGCTCGAGCCGCGACGGCACCTCCTCGGCCTCGCACCACGCGGGCGGCTGGTAGCCGGGGAGCTCGAGCACGGAGTGCTCGCCGAAGGCACCCCCGACCACGCGCGGGTTCGTCGGGTCCACCGCCGTCGCCTGCTCGCCGTCGACGCCGGTGACCTGGAACAGGTACTCCATCCGGTGCACCGTGGGGCGGGGCAGCCGTAGCTCCCAGCCACCGTCGACCGGCTCGAAGTCGAGGCTGTCGCCGGGCAGCCCCAGCTCCTGCCAGAGGCGCACCGCGGTGAGGTGGCCCTCGGGGTCGTCGAGGCGGAAGACGACCTCCGCGCCCTCGACCCCGCTCACCACGGCGCGCTCACCATGGCCGACCCCGACACGCTCGCCAACGTAGCGCCAGCCGGACCGCCTAGGCTGTTCCGGTCATGCCGGCGACTGCGCACTACCTCGACCACGCCGCCACGACTCCGATGCTCCCGGAGGCAGTGGCGGCGGTCACGGCTGCCTTGGCCGAGACCGGCAACCCGTCGTCGCTGCACGCCTCGGGGCGTCGTGCGCGCCGCCAGGTCGAGGAGTCGCGCGAGCAGACCGCCGCCTGCCTCGGCGCCCGGCCGGCCGAGGTGGTGCTCACCAGCGGTGGTACCGAGGCGGACAACCTGGCCGTCAAGGGCCTGTACTGGTCGCGCCAGGGGTCGGACCCACGCCGCAGGCGCATCCTGGTGAGCGCCGTCGAGCATCACGCTGTGCTCGATCCCGCTGCCTGGCTTCAGGCCCATGACGGCGCTCAGGTCGAGCTGCTTCCCGTTGACTCCGACGGCAGGCTGCGTGTGGACGCGCTCGCCGATGCCATCGCCCGTGACCCCCACGACGTGGCACTGGTGTCGTGCATGTGGGCCAACAACGAGGTCGGGGCCCTGCAGCCGGTCGCCGACGTCGTCGCGCTCGCGCACGAGCACGGCATCCCCGTGCACAGCGACGCTGTGCAGGCGGTCAACACGGTCCCGGTCGACTTCGGGGCATCGGGGCTCGATGCCATGACCGTCACCGGTCACAAGATCGGCGGCCCCGTCGGCTCCGGGGCGCTGCTGGTGAGGCGCGAGCTCCCCTTGGTGCCCCTGCTGCACGGCGGTGGTCAGGAGCGCGACCTGCGCTCCGGCACGCTCGATGTGGCATCCGTGCGGGGGCTGGCCGTCGCGATCGCCTGCGCCGGGGAGCACCGGGCCGCCCTGAGCGAGCACCTCCGCAGTCTGCGCGACGACATGGAGGCCCGCGTCGTCGACTCCGTCGCCGACGTCCGCGTCAACGCTCGCCTCGACCGCCTTCCCGGCACCTCGCACCTGACCTTCGCCGGATGTGACGGTGACGCGCTGCTGATGCTGCTCGACGCCCGGGGCGTCGAGTGCTCCACCGGCTCGGCCTGCTCGGCCGGCGTGCCGCAACCGAGCCACGTGCTGCTGGCGATGGGTCGCGACGAGCGGGCGGCCGCAGGGTCACTGCGGGTCAGTCTCGGGCGCACGAGCACGGCCGCCGACACCGACGCGTTCGTCGCCGCCATCGTGCCGGCGGTCGAGCGCGCTCGCGCCGCAGGACTCGCGGCGGCGAGGCCCTGACATGCGTGTCCTGGCAGCGATGTCCGGTGGCGTCGACTCGGCCGTGGCAGCCGCCCGTGCGGTCGACGCCGGGCACCGGGTCACCGGAGTGCATCTGGCCCTGTCCCGGACCCCGGCGGCGATGCGCTCAGGTAGCCGGGGCTGCTGCTCCCGCGAAGACGCCGACGACGCTCGCCGCGTTGCCGACCTCCTCGACATCCCGTTCTACGTGTGGGACGTGAGTGAGCGCTTCCAGTCCGACGTGGTCGACGACTTCGTGGCCGAGTACGCCGCCGGACGCACGCCGAACCCGTGCATCCGGTGCAACGAGCGGATCAAGTTCGCCGCCGTGCTCGACCGCGCCCTCGCCCTCGGCTTCGACGCCGTGGTCACCGGACACTACGCGCGCCGGCTGGACACGACGGCGGGCCCCGAGCTGCATCGCGCGGTCGACTCCGCCAAGGACCAGTCGTACGTCCTGGCCGTGCTGCGCCCTGAGCAGCTGGCGCACGCGATGTTCCCGCTGGGCGGGACCCCGAAGTCAGAGGTACGTGCCGAGGCGACGCAGCGAGGACTTGCGGTGGCGGCCAAGCCGGACAGCCACGACATCTGCTTCGTCGCCGACGGCGACACCCGGGGGTTCCTCCGCCGGGCTCTCGGTGACCGGCCGGGCCGGTTCGTCGACGAGTCGGGCGCGACGGTCGGGACCCACGACGGGTCGTACGGCTTCACCGTCGGCCAGCGACGTGGCCTGCGGCTCGGCACGCCGGCGGCCGGCGGCGAGGCCCGCTACGTCCTCGACATCGAGCCGGTCTCGCGAACGGTCACCGTCGGGCGGCGGGAGTCGCTGGCCACGCGCGTCGTCGATGCCGACGCCCCGGTCTGGTGCACAGCCGAGCCGCCGCCGACCTTCCCCGCGCACGTCCAGCTGCGCGCGCACGGCGAGCCCCTGCCCGCCTCGGTCGCGGTCGACGGCCAGCGGCTGACCGCCCGACTCGAGCGGCCGGCCTACGGCGTCGCCGCCGGGCAGACCCTCGTCGTGTACGAGCGCACCCGGGTCGTGGGCAGCGCGACCGTCGTCGTGCCGGCCGGACGGGCCGCGGCGACCGTTCCCCCGAGCTCTCGCTAGGTGCCGGCATGGCGGTGACGACTCCGCGGGCGCTGGCGACCGGTGTCGGCTCCCTGCCTGGCGACGACGTGCGGCAGGCGGTCCGGATGGTGGTCGACGAGCTGCCCGACCTTCCGCACCTGCCCGAGCTGCCGGACCGCGGACCGGCCGCCGGCATGGTGGGGCGAGCTGTCGGGATGCTCAGCGGCCTGGGTGCCGACCTGCAGCCGGCCGGCTGGCGGCTCACCGACGCTCCAGGCGTCGACCAGCGGCGTGCGCGGTCGGTGCTCGCCGAGGACCTCGACGCGCTCGAGGAACACACCGCGGGCTACGCCGGTCCGCTCAAGCTGCAGGTCACCGGACCCCTGACGTTGGCCGCGATGGTCGAGCGCCCTCGTGGTGACCGCATCCTGGCCGACCACGGTGGCCGCCGAGAGCTGGCGCAGTCGCTGGCCGAGGGCGTCGCCGGTCACGTGGCCGACGTCGCCCGTCGGGTGGGCGGCGCCCAGCTGGTGCTGCAGGTCGACGAGCCATCGCTCCCAGCGGTGCTGGGCGGGCGGGTGCCGACCGCGAGCGGGTTCGGGCGGCACCGCAGCGTCCATGCCGCGGAGGCGGCCGAGTCGCTCGGGGCCGTGCTCGCCGCGGCCGCAGGTGCGGGCGCCCGGCCGGTCGTGCACTGCTGCGCCGCGGACGTGCCGGTCGAACTGATCGTCCGGGCAGGGACGACCGCGTTGATGGTCGACGTCGTCCTGCTCGAGCCGACGCGCTATGACGACCTGGCGACGGCCATCGAGGGCGGCGTGGATGTCTGGCCGGGAGTCGTGCCCACCGTGGAACCCGTTCCCAGGCCCGGCGCTGAGCAGCTCGCCGGGTCCGTGCACCGGCTGTGGTCGGCGGTAGGACACAGCCCTTCCCGCCTGGTCCCGCGCACGGCTGTCACCCCGACCTGCGGCCTGGCCGGTGCGCGCCCCGGCTGGGCCAGGTCGGCACTGTCGCTCGCCCGGGATGTGGCGCGGCAGCTGTCGGCGCAGGGGTGAAGGATGCCGTCATGAGCGCGGCACCACCCGGACCGACACCCGACTCCGCGTCCGACGACGGCCCTGGCTCGGTACCTGGCTCCGGGCCGCCGGCGCCGGAGGCGTCGCCGGATGCCCGGCAGCGCCACTCCGACCTGGTCGAGGAGGTCAACGAGCACCGCTTCCGCTACCACACGGTCGACCGGCCGACGATCTCCGATGCTGCGTACGACGCCCTGATGCGAGAGCTCGAGGCGCTCGAGCAGGCGCACCCCGATCTGCGCACGCCGGACTCGCCGACCCAGCAGGTGGGGGCCGCGGTGTCGACGCTGTTCGAGGCGGTGCGTCACCGCGAGCCGATGATGAGCCTCGACAACGCCTTCAGCCGCGAGGAGATGGACGCGTGGCTGAGGCGGGTCGAGCGCGAGGGGGGCACCGGGGCCGAGTTCCTGTGCGAGCTCAAGGTCGACGGGGTGGCGGTCAACCTGACCTACGAGCACGGGCGGCTGACGCGCGGTGCCACCCGCGGAGACGGCCGGACCGGCGAGGACGTCACCGCCAACGTGCGCACGATCGACGGGATCCCGGGCCGGCTGGCGGCCAGCGACGACTACCCGGTGCCGACGCTGGTCGAGGTCCGCGGCGAGATCTTCTTCCCCGTCGAGGCGTTCCGCGAGCTCAACGCCGGCCTGGTGGCAGCCGGGAAGGCGCCGTTCGCCAACCCGCGCAACTCCGCCGCCGGGTCGCTGCGGCAGAAGGACCCGAGGATCACCGCGAGCCGTCCGCTGCGGATGGTCTGTCACGGCCTCGGTGCCCGCGAGGGCTTCGAGCCGACCCGTCAGTCGGAGTCGTATGCCGCGCTGGCGGCGTGGGGGCTGCCGGTCAGCGACCGGGTCCGGGTGTTCCGCGATCTCGACGAGGTGCTCGACTTCGTCGACTCGTACGGCGAGAAGCGGCACTCGGTCGAGCACGAGATCGACGGTGTGGTGGTCAAGGTCGACCAGGTGGCGCTGCAGCGTCGGCTGGGGTCCACGTCGAAGGCGCCGCGGTGGGCGATCGCGTTCAAGTACCCGCCCGAGGAGGTCAACACCGAGCTGCTCGACATCCGCGTCAACGTCGGTCGCACCGGGCGGGTGACCCCCTACGGCGTGATGCGGCCGGTCACGGTGTCCGGCTCGACCGTCGAGATGGCCACGCTGCACAACGCGTCGGAGGTAAGACGCAAGGGCGTGCTGATCGGCGACACCGTGGTGCTGCGCAAGGCCGGCGACGTGATCCCCGAGATCGTCGGCCCGGTCGTCGACCTGCGCGACGGCTCCGAGCGCGAGTTCGTGATGCCGACCGAGTGTCCGGCCTGCGGCACTGTGCTGCGCCCCGAGCGCGAGGGCGACGCCGACATTCGCTGTCCCAACGCCAGGTCCTGCCCGGCGCAGCTGCGGGAACGGCTGTTCCACGTGGCCGGCCGCGGGGCCTTCGACATCGAGGTCATGGGCTACGAGGCCGCGTCAGCGTTGCTGGAGGCCGGAGTCGTGCACGACGAGGGCGACGTCTTCGGCCTGGACGAGCAGACGCTGTTGCAGGTACCGCTGTTCACCCGGGCCGCCAAGAAGGCCGAACGAGCCGCCGGCGCGGCCGACCGCGTCTTGAGCGCCAACGGGCGGCGCCTGCTCGACAACCTGGACCAGGCCAAGACCAAGCCGTTGTGGCGGGTGCTGGTGGCCCTGTCGATCCGGCACGTCGGGCCGACCGCCGCGCAGGCATTGGCCCGGTCCATGGGCTCCATGCAGGCCATCGAGCAGGCGCCGGTCGAGCGGCTCGCCGAGGTCGACGGGGTGGGTCCCACCATCGCCGAGGCGGTGCGTGCCTGGCTCGACGTCGACTGGCACCGCGAGGTCGTCGAGAAGTGGCGGGCGGCCGGCGTGCGGATGGAGGACGAGGTCGACGAGTCGACCCCCCGCACCCTCGAGGGCCTCTCCGTGGTGGTCACCGGGTCGCTGTCCGGGTTCTCCCGCGACCAGTCCAAGGAGGCCATCACCGCGCGCGGCGGCAAGGCCACCGGCTCGGTGTCGAAGAAGACCGACTTCGTCGTCGTGGGTGACGTCCCCGGCTCCAAGTACGACAAGGCGGTGCAGCTCGGCGTGCCGGTGCTCGACGAGGACGGCTTCCGTACCCTGCTCGACGACGGCCCCAGCGCGGCCCTCGCCGTGGCCGAGCCCCCGACGGAGGACTAGATGAAGTCAGGCATCGCGATCGACCAGCTGTCCGAGGACGTGCGACCACAGGACGACCTGTTCCGCCACGTCAACGCCCGGTGGCTGGACACCGTCGAGATCCCGGACGACCGAGCCGTGCACGGTGCCTTCCACGCCCTGCGCGACCAGGCCGAGCTCGACGTCCGGGAGCTGCTCGAAGAGGCCGCCGAGGCCTCGGCGTCCGGCGGAGGTGACGACGACCCGCGCACCGAGCAGCGCAAGGTCGGCGACCTCTACGCCGCCTTCATGGACGCCGACCGCGTGGAGGAGCTCGACGCAGCACCGCTGGCAGCCGACCTGGCCGACATCCGCGGTGTCGCGTCGGTCGGTCAGCTGCTGGGGTTGATGGGGCGCCTCCAGCGGCACGGCACGCCCGGTCTCGTCGAGTGGTACGTCAGCAACGACGGCGACGACGCCAGCCGCTACATCGTCCAGCTGGTGCAGGGGGGGCTCGGCCTGCCCGACGAGGCCTACTACCGCGAGGAGCAGCACGCCGAGCTGCGGGATGACTATGTCAAGCACGTGAGCACGCTGCTGCGGCTGGTCGACGAGCCCGACGCTCATCACGCCGCCCGCCGCGTGCTCGAGCTCGAGACCCGGCTGGCCAAGGGGCACTGGACCCGGGTCGACAGCCGCGACGCGCTGAAGACGTACAACAAGATGGCGTGGTCCGGGCTGGGCTCGCTCGCGCCGGGGCTGGACTGGTCGGCGTGGCTCGCGGGGCTGCACGCCCCGGAGGGCGCCTTCGAGGAGGTGGTGGCCCGACAGCCCGACGCGTTCACGGCGGCCGGTGAGGCACTGACGGAACTGCCGCTGGCCGACTGGCGGTCGTGGCTGCTGTTCCACCACGTCCGGGCATCCGCTCCGTACCTGTCCAGCCGGTTCGTCGAGGCCAACTTCGCGTTCTACGGCAAGAGGCTGTCCGGCATCCCGCGGCTGCGTGAGCGGTGGAAGCGCGGGGTGTCCGTGGTCGAGGGCGCCCTCGGCTTCGCGGTCGGCCGGCTGTACGTGGAGCGACACTTCCCGCCGGAGCACAAGGCGCGCATGGAGCGGCTGGTCGACTGGCTGGTGCGCGCGTACCGCGAGGACATCGAGCAGCTGGAGTGGATGTCGCCCGAGACCCGCGGGAAGGCGCTGACCAAGCTCGAGCGGTTCACCCCCAAGATCGGCTACCCG
Organism: Nocardioidaceae bacterium; assembly: GCA_029266455.1. Taxonomy (GTDB): domain Bacteria; phylum Actinomycetota; class Actinomycetes; order Propionibacteriales; family Nocardioidaceae; genus JACCWP01. The sequence continues at coordinate 15,332 of JAQSWV010000045.1, read as the reverse complement.
GACACCTGGCGGAACTACGGTCCGCTGTTCATCGACAGGGACGACCTGCTGGTCAGCGTCCGCCGGGCCAACGCGTTCGAGCACGATCGGCAGCTGGCCAAGATCGGCACCGAGATCGACCGTGACGAGTGGCTGATGACACCGCAGACGGTCAACGCCTACTACCACCCCGGGATGAACGAGATCGTCTTCCCGGCCTCGATCCTGCGCCCGCCGTTCTTCGACCCTGATGCCGACGACGCGGTCAACTTCGGTGCCATCGGCGCCGTCATCGGGCACGAGATCGGTCACGGGTTCGATGACCAGGGCAGCCGCTACGACGGCGACGGCAACCTCACGGACTGGTGGAACGAGGACGACCGCCGTGGCTTCGACCAGCGGGCGCAGGCCCTGATCGAGCAGTACGACGGGCTCGAGCCCGCTGAGCTGCCGGGGCACACGGTCAACGGCGCCCTGACTGTGGGCGAGAACATCGGCGATCTCGGTGGCATCACTGTCGCCCACAAGGCGTACGAGATGAGCCTGGACGGTGCCGAGGCACCCGAGATCGACGGTTACACCGGCAGCCAGCGGGTGTTCCTCGGGTGGGCGCAGGTGTGGAGGACAGCCGTGCGCGAGGCCGAAGCCAAGCGGCTGCTCGCCATCGACCCCCACTCACCGCCCGAGTTCCGCGCCAACGTCGTGCGCAACCTGACCGAGTTCCACGAGGCGTTCGAGGTGGGGGAGGGCGACCAGATGTGGCTGCCCGAGGACCAGCAGGTGCGTATCTGGTGAGCTCACCACCCGTTGATCGGCTCGGCCTGGCGTCCCCGCGTGCGGCCCCGGCCCGGATCGGGGGCGGCCTCGACTCCTAGACTCGACCGCGTGGCTGGCATCTCCCGAGACGACGTGGCGCACCTGGCGCGACTGGCCCGCATCGACCTCAGCGACGCCGAGCTCGACCACCTGGCCCCGCAGCTGGCGGTGATCGTCGAGTCCGTGGCGAAGGTCAGTGAGGTGGCCGACGACGACGTGCCACCCACCTCGCACCCGTTGCCGGTGACCAACGTCTTCCGCGACGACATCGTGGTGCCAGGGCTCACCGCCGAGGAAGCACTGTCAGGAGCGCCCGACGTCGACCGGCGGCGGTTCAGCGTGCCCCGGATCCTCGGGGAGGAGCAGTGACTCCGCTGTCGCCAGCAGACGTCACCACGATGTCGGCCAGTGCGCTCGCCGACGCCCTCGTCGCAGGCGACGTGTCGTCGGCCGAGGCGACCGGGGCCTACCTCGACCGGATCGCTGCCGTCGACGGGGCTGTGCATGCGTTCCTGCACGTGGACGCCGACGGTGCGCTGGCCACCGCCGCGGAGGTCGACCGCCGACGCGCCGCAGGTGCCGACCTGCATCCGCTCGCGGGGGTACCTCTCGCGGTCAAGGACGTCGTCGCCACGCAGGGTCTGCCCACCACCGCGGGTTCGCGGCTGCTGCAGGGCTGGGTCCCGCCGTACGACGCCACCATCGTGGCGCGGATCAGGGCGGCGGGCCTGCCTGTCCTGGGCAAGACCAACATGGACGAGTTCGCCATGGGCTCGTCCACCGAGCACTCGGCGTACGGGCCGACGCACAACCCCTGGGACCTCGACCGCATCCCCGGCGGCTCCGGGGGCGGGTCGGCCGCCGCCGTGGCCGCGTTCGAGGCGCCGCTGGCCATCGGCACCGACACCGGCGGATCGATCCGGCAGCCGGCAGCCATCACCGGGACGGTCGGGGTCAAGCCCACCTACGGCGGGGTGTCCCGCTACGGGCTGATCGCCCTGGCCAGCAGCCTCGACCAGGCCGGCCCGGTGACCCGGACGGTGCTCGACGCCGCGCTGCTGCATGAGCTCATCGGAGGACACGACCGGCTGGACTCCACGAGCATCAACGCGCCGACACCGGCCGTCGTCGCGGCGGCGCACCGCGCGGACGTGGCCGGCATGCGGATCGGTGTGGTGCGCGAGCTCGGCGGTGAGGGCTACCAGCCAGGCGTGCGCGCCCGGTTCGACGAGGCGCTCGCGCTGCTCACCGGCGCTGGCGCCGAGGTCGTCGAGGTGTCGTGCCCTCACTTCGAGTACGCGTTGGCGGCCTACTACCTGATCCTGCCCAGCGAGGCGAGCAGCAACCTCGCCCGCTTCGACGCGATGCGGTACGGGCTGCGCGTCTGGCCGGAGGGCAAGCCGGAGGCCAGCGCCGAGGACGTCATGCTCGCGACGCGTGCGGCCGGCTTCGGTGACGAGGCCAAACGCCGCATCATCCTGGGGACCTACGCCCTGTCCAGCGGCTACTACGACGCCTACTACGGCTCGGCACAGAAGGTGCGCACGCTGATCGCACGCGACTTCGAGCAGGCGTTCACGCACGCCGACGTGCTGGTGTCGCCGACGGCTCCGACGACGGCGTTCCGGCTCGGCGAGAAGCTGGACGACCCGCTCGCCATGTACCTCAACGACATCGCCACCATCCCCGCCAACCTGGCCGGTGTGCCGGGCATCTCCCTGCCGAGCGGCCTCGCCGACGAGGACGGTCTGCCGGCCGGCTTCCAGGCGCTGGCGCCGGCGACCCACGACGACCGCCTCTACCGGGTCGGGGCCACCCTCGAGGCGTTGCTCGCCGACCGATGGGGCGGTCCGCTGCTCGACCGGGCACCGGTGCTGACCGGGGAGGTGCTGGCGTGATCTCGTACGAGGAGGCGCTCCAGACGTTCGAGCCGGTGATCGGCCTCGAGGTGCATGTCGAGCTGGGCACCGTGTCGAAGATGTTCTGCGGCTGTGCCACCGAGTTCGGCGCCGAGCCCAACTCCCAGGTGTGCCCGACCTGTCTCGGGCTGCCGGGCTCCCTGCCGGTGCTGAACGGCGCAGCGGTCGAGTCCGCGATGCGGATCGGGCTGGCGCTGGGCTGCTCCATCGCGGAGTGGTGCCGGTTCGCACGGAAGAACTACTTCTACCCGGACATGCCGAAGAACTTCCAGACCTCGCAGTACGACGAGCCCATCGCCTACGAGGGGGCGGTCGACGTCGAGGTAGACGCGGGCACAGTGACCGTGGGCATCGAGCGGGCGCACATGGAGGAGGACACCGGCAAGTCGCTGCACGTCGGCGGCGCGACGGGGCGCATCCACGGAGCGAGCCACTCGCTGGTCGACTACAACCGCGCCGGCATCCCGCTCATCGAGATCGTCACCAAGCCGGTGACCGGCGCCGACGCCAGGGCGCCGGAGGTGGCGCGGGCGTATGTGGGCCAGCTGCGGGAGCTGCTGCTTGCGCTGGGCGTGAGCGACGTGCGGATGGAGCAGGGATCGCTGCGCTGCGACGCGAACGTCTCCCTCCGACCGCGGGGCAGTGATGTGCTGGGCACCCGCACCGAGACCAAGAACGTCAACTCGCTGCGGTCCATCGAGCGCGCCGTGCGCCACGAGATCTGCCGGCAGGCCGAGGTGCTCCTCGCCGGGGAGCGGGTCGTCCAGGAGACCCGGCACTGGCACGAGGACACCGGGGTGACCACGTCGGGTCGCGAGAAGTCCGACGCCGAGGACTACCGATACTTCCCCGAGCCCGACCTCGTGCCGGTCGCGCCCTCGCGCGAGTGGGTCGACCGGCTGCGCGCCACGCTGCCCGAGCCGCCGCACGCACGCCGTGCCCGCCTGCAGCAGGCGTGGGAGTTCTCCGATCTCGAGATGCGCGACGTGGTCGGCGCCGGAGCACTCGAGCTGGTGGACAAGACGATCGAGGCCGGAGCGGCGCCGCAGGCAGCCCGCAAGTGGTGGCTCACCGAGCTCGCCCGCAGGGCCCGGGCGGACGGGGTCGAGCTGGTCGAGCTGCCCATCACCCCCGGGCAGGTCGCCGAGCTTCAGGCGCTGGTCGACGCGGGTCGGGTCAACGACAAGCTGGCGCGGCAGGTGCTCGAGGGGGTCCTGGCGGGGGAGGGGTCGCCCGAACAGGTCGTGGCAGCGCGTGGCCTGGAGGTCGTCAGCGACGACGGAGCCCTGGGCGCCGCGGTCGACCGCGCGATCGCGTCGAACCCCGACGTTGCCGCCAAGATCCGGGACGGCAAGGTCGCCGCTGCGGGCGCGCTGATCGGCGCCGTGATGAAGGAGTTGCGGGGCCAGGCCGACGCCGGCCGCGTTCGCGAGCTGGTCCTCCAGCGCCTCGGCTGACTGACGGACCAGCACCCGACTCCGTGCCAGTGACATCGCGTGCCGCCCAGCCTGGACTGGCTAACAGCATTAGCCGTATGTACTGCTGACAACGTTAGCCCGGAGGAGGCCGCATGACAGCCGGCCGCGACGAGCTGATCGCCGCCCTGCAGACGATCGGCCTCCGCGCGGCCGGACAGGCGATCTCGATCGCCCGTGCCAAGCGAACCCGGCCGACCCGCCTGGCCGCCTTCGCGGTCGCGTACCGGCAGCTGGCGCTCGACCGGCCTGAGCTCTACCGGCTCACCTCCGGACGTCCGCTCCTGCGGGACCTGTTGCCTGACGGCCTTGAACGCGAGGTGGCCCAGGTGCTGGTGGACGTGGTCGGCGGTGATCCCGACCTCGCCCGGCCACTCTGGGCGTTCGCGCACGGCATGGCCGACCTCGAGCTCGCCGGCCGGTTCCCGCCCGACGCCGACCTGGACAAGGCGTGGCGGGTGGGTGTCCGCGCCTGCGGCGCGTCCTGACGTGGCTGCCCGACGGTTCGGTGAGTGGTCACTCGAGGGTGAGCCGGAGGATGCGGTCGTCGCCGGAGGCAGGGTCGCCGCGTCCATCCGTGTTCGACGTGATGACCCACAGCGACCCGTCAGGCGCCGCGGTGACGGTCCGCAGCCGGCCGTAGTCCCCGGACAGGAACGGCATCGGTGCCCCGGTGACCTGACCGTCGGACACGGGAATGCTCCACAGGCGCTCCCCACGCAGCGCTGCCATCCAGACCGCGCCGTCGGCGAAGGCGATGCCGGACGGGGAGGCTTCGTCGGTCGGCCACTGCTGCTGCGGGTCCACGACACCGGTCTGCTCGCAGCTGCCCTCGCACTCCGGCCAGCCGTAGTCGCCACCGGGCTCGATCAGGTTGAGCTCGTCCCACTGGTCTTGCCCGAACTCCGCCTGCCACAGCCGGCCGTCATCGTCCCAGGCGATGCCCTGCCCGTTGCGATGGCCGGAGGAGTAGACCGGCGAGCCCGGGTCGGGGTTGTCGGGCGCCGCCTCGCCGGTCGGTGTGGTCCTGAGCACCTTGCCGCCCAGGGAGTCCGGGTCGGTCGAGCTGCCGGCCTCGGTCGCGTCACCGGTCGTGGCGTACAGCAGGCCGTCGGGGCCGAACGCAATGCGCCCCCCGTTGTGGTAGGTGCCCCGCGGGATCCCGTCGATGACCACGTCAGCCGCGCCCAGCCGGTCGCCGTCGTAGCTCATCCGCACCACGCGGTTGTCCTCGCTGGACGTCAGGTAGGCGTACAGATAGGGCTGGTCGGGAAAGCTTGGGTGCAGAGCGATCCCGAGCAGGCCGCCCTCCGAGGTGGACGTGGTGTCAACGCCGGGCACCTCGCCGACGGTGCGTACGTCGCCGCCGGGACGGACCTGCTTGATCACAGCGGTGTCGCGCTCGGAGACCAGTGCGCTCCCGTTGGGCAGGAAGGCAAGGCCCCAGGGACTCGTGAGCCCGGTGGCGACGGTGCCGGCAACCTCAGGGGACGGTGCTGCGGAACGAGGATCGTCGCCGTCGGAACTCGTCGCAGGGCCGGCAGACGTTGGCGCCTCCTCGGACCCCGACGAGAAGGTGCCGTACCCACCGCTGGCCTCGCCGTCTGAGCAGGCCGACATCGCCGCCATCAGGCAGCCCGCAAGCATCCAGGCCGCTCCGCGAGTGCTCACTCGCCGGTGCATGCTCACCTCGTCACCCGCCTGCTACCCGTTCGCTTCCTCGTCCAGACTGTAGGCGGGGAGCGTGCCGACACCCTTGGAGGAGCTCGTGACCACAGCCGCTGGCGGCGCCGAACGTCCATTGGTGTGGCTGCCGTTCGACCCTGCCGACCTCGGTGCCGGATTGCCCGACGGTGTCGAGGCGACAGAGGTCGAGCCTGGGCGCATGCCTGACGCCGAGGGCTTCGACCGGGTGCGGTTCTTCGTGCCCGACTACGAGGGCGGCTTCGACATGGCGAAGACGCTGGCCCGGATGACCTCGCTGCAGGTCGTGCAGACCCAGACCGCCGGCGTCGACAACGTGGCTCCCCACCTGCCCGACGGCGTCACCCTGTGCAACGCACGCGGTGTGCACGACGCGTCGACCGCCGAGCTCGCGGTGGGCTTGCTGCTGGCGACCCTGCGCGGGTTTCCTGACTTCGTGCGCGCCCAGGACGAGGGCCGCTGGGCGTACGGGCACCGCAGGTCGCTGGCCGACTCGACCGTGATCATCGTCGGCGCGGGGAGCATCGCCACCGCGCTGAGGAACCGGCTCCTCCCCTTCGAGGTCGAGGTGCTCCGGGTCGGCACCAGGTCCAGGGAGGACGACGCCGGTGTGGTGCACGGGCGCGACGAGCTGCCCGACCTGCTGCCCACGGCCGACGCCGTCGTGCTGCTGGTGCCGTTGACCGACGCGACCCACCACCTGGTCGACGCCCCGTTCCTCTCCCGCATGAGAGACGGCGCCGTCCTGGTCAACGTGGCGCGCGGGCCGATCGTCGACACCGACGCGCTGCTCGCCGAGACCACCTCGGGCCGGCTGCTGGCCGCGGTCGACGTCACCGATCCCGAGCCGTTGCCGCCCGATCATCCGTTGTGGCACTCACCCGGCGTGCTGATCAGCCCGCACGTGGGCGGCGCGACCTCCGCGATGCTTCCGCGTGTGCACGAGTTGCTGCGGGAGCAGCTCACTCGCTTTGCTGCGGGCGCCCCGCTGGCGAACGTGGTAGTGGATGCCCACGCTGTCTAGGAGCCGCCCCGCCGGGGTGTCGAGCGGTCACGGTCGCCGATCACGCCGATACGGGCTCCGCGCCGGGCTGGTCCTGCTCCGGGCTCTCCAGCTGGTCTGACGGCCGGCTGGTCGCCCACCGGATGCCGCTGGTCACCGCCTGCCCGGCGGCGCGTACCACGGTCGCCTCGGCGATCGGCAGGTACGGCAGGCGCAGCGGCCACCGTGACCACCAGGGCATCAGCCCGACGCCTGCGGCCGCCAGCCCGCCGTACGCCGGGCGTACCGCTGCGGGCACGGGGGCGCTGAACAGGATGAAGCGAGCAGCCGCCCGGGCCTCAGGGGTGCCGCGGAGCTCGGCGCGGAAATCGTCGAGCTGCTCGCCCAGCTCGCGCTCGGTTCGTGGCGAACCCACCGCGCCGAGCGCCTCGGCCACGTCCGCGGTCTGGGCGACGTAGGTATCGCGGTCTGCCTGGTCGAGCTGGCCGGAGCCGTAGCGCCGGTAGGCGGCCAGGAAGCTGTCGGCCTCGGCCGCGTGGACCCAGCGCAGCAGGTGCGGATCCGAGGCCGAGTAGGGCGTGCCGTCAGCGGTGACACCACGCACCCGCCGGTGCACCCCGCGTACTCGGGCGACCGCCCGCTCGGCGTCGGCGGCCGTCCCGAAGGTCGTCGTCGCCAGGAACTCGCTGGTTCGCTGCAGCCGCCCCCACGGGTCGCCCCGGTATCCGGAGTGCTGGGCGACGCCGGCCATCGCCAGGGGGTGCAGCGACTGGAGCAGCAGGGCGCGGATCCCCCCGACGAACATCGCCGCGTCTGCGTGGACGCGACAGATCGGCGCGTCCTCCGGGAACCACCGTCGGCCCGGCGACAGATGAATCCGGTCGCGGGTGGCGTCGCCGTCCTCGCCCGCGACACTGGCGAAGATCAGCGCACCGATCCGGGCGCGGACCAGGTCGACCAGGTGGGGGTAGGGGGGCACACCACAGCGTCACCCGGCGGGGCGCACGGCGCATCTCGGGGCCGGCTCTTGACCCACGGTCCGCGTCCTCCTGATCCTGGCCTCCCAATTCCTGGTACGAACCACTCAGGAGGAGCAGCGGTGATCACTTCCGTGGCGTTCACGACCGTCCACTGCCAGGACCAGGAGCGTGCCAAGACCTTCTACACCGAGGTGCTCGGCTTCGAGCCGTACCGCGACGAGCCCATGGGCGAGTCGGGCGCAGGCCGGTGGATAGAGGTGGGCCCCAAGGGCGCCGACACCCGGCTGGTGCTGTTTCCCGATGCCGACCGGGCCGGTGGCCTCACCTCGTTCGTGCTGGACACCGACGACATCGTCGCCACGTGCGCCGACCTCGCCGAGCGCGGCGCCGAGATCACGGTGCAGCCCAAGGTGGAGGCATGGGGGTCGTGGTGGGCACAGGTCAAGGACAGCGAGGGCAACGAGATCGGGCTTGCCCAGCGCCCGAGGGCCAGCGATCCCCGATAAGCAATGCGCTGGTATCAGACGGATATCAGCGCAGCTGACGTGACGCCGCAGGGGTGCGATCGGCCGTCACCAGGGCGTCGAGGCTCTGGACGAGGGCACGCGCGCCGGATGCCTGCACGGCCTGCGAGACCGCGGACTGGGTGATGCCCTCTCGCGCAGCGATCTCGCGCTGCGGCTCTCCGCTCAGGGTTGCGGCGAGCAGTCGCAGCTGCCGAGGGCGCATGCTGGACAGCAGGAAGTCCTGGAGCCCGAGGTAGCCGTTGACGACCGCGACCCACCGACTGCTGCCGGGGGACTCCGACCCGTCCGCGTCGAGCGCACTCGCCCAGGATCGGACGTGGCGGCTCGCCGGCCGGTCGGCCAGCGTCTTGGCGGTGTCCACGGCTGCGCGCGCTGCCCACCAGGCCGGGCCGTCCTGCGCAACCGGCGCGGCGTCAGGATCGAAGACGTGAAAGGGGCCCACCCCGATGCCGATCCGGATCTCCACGGCGGGCAGCAGCTCCAGCCGGACATCGATACCCAGACGCACGGCCGCCGGCAGACTCCGCACGACTCCCTGGAACTCGTCGCCGAGCGTCATGTGCAGGTCCTGGAGAACGTGCTCGGAGCGGTTGACCTTCTCCAGCGCCTCGGCGAGTCGTGCCTGGAGACCCACCCGGTCCGGATGCGTCCGAGAGGACACCACATCGCCGATCACGGCCACGCCCTGCTCGTCGTACTCGGACGACTGATCAGACATGAGCTGATTATAGGACAGAATAAGCTGTAAACTGAAGTGGGAGGCGTGGGGGATCCCTCCGCCAGTATGGGGTCAGCATCGGCCGGCGACGGGACGAGGAGGAGCTGTTGACGACTCTCGTGCTCACGGTCGCGCTCGCCGTCGGGTCCGGGTTGGCCATGGCCTTCGCGGGCGGGGCGGCGCGCGGTGTGCGGCTGGTTCTCGCCGGGGTGGTCGCGGTCGGGACGCTGTGCGCGGTGCTCGCCACCCTGTTCGGGGACGCCATGCCGTCGGACTGGATCCCGCAGCAGGCCATGTTCGCGGCCGCGCTGGCCGTGTGCGGAGGGCATCTGGCAAGCCGCGCAGTGCTCGAGGTCGTCGACTCCGACGGAGCGCTCGCGGTGGACTCCCTGCTGCCCGGCGGTTCCTGGATCGGCGCGCTGGAACGGCTGGCCGTGTTCGTCTGCCTGGTGGCGGGTCTGCCCGAGGGTGTCGCCGTGGTGCTCGCGGTCAAGGCGCTCGGCCGCTATCCCGAGCTGAAGGTGAACCAGAGCTCGCTGGTCGACGGAAGCGTGGACCGCAGCGCAGTCGGCGAGCGCTTCATCATCGGCACGCTGGTCAGCGTGCTGTGGGCGGGCGCGTGCGCCTACCTGCTGCTCGGCCAGCCCGCGGCACCCCTCGTACTGCGCTGAGCGTCCACCGTCCACGCGGTCGTAGGCTCTCGGGCATGGCGCCGGACATCACCACCTCTCCCGCCGAGCGGCTCACGGCCGACCTCAAACCTCGCAGCCGCGACGTCACCGACGGCCTCGAGGCCACCGCGGCCCGCGGCATGCTCCGCGCCGTGGGCATGGGCGACGACGACTTCTCCAAGCCGCAGATCGGGGTCGCCTCGAGCTGGAACGAGATCACCCCGTGCAACCTGTCCCTCGACCGGCTCGCCGACGCGGTGAAGAACGGCGTTCACGCCGCAGGCGGCTACCCGCTGGAGTTCGGCACGATCTCGGTGTCCGACGGCATCTCCATGGGTCACGAGGGCATGCACTTCTCGCTGGTCTCACGCGAGGTCATCGCCGACTCGGTCGAGACCGTGATGATGGCCGAGCGGCTGGACGGGTCCGTGCTGCTGGCCGGCTGCGACAAGTCCCTGCCGGGCATGCTGATGGCCGCCGCACGGCTCGACCTGGCCAGCGTGTTCCTGTACGCGGGCGCGATCATGCCGGGACAGGTCGACGGGCGCGATGTGACCATCATCGACGCCTTCGAGGCGGTCGGGGCGTGCATGCGCGGGCTCATCACCCGCGACGAGGTCGACCGGATCGAGCGAGCCATCTGCCCGGGCGAAGGCGCCTGCGGCGGGATGTACACCGCCAACACCATGGCGTCGGTGGCGGAGGCGCTCGGCATGTCACTTCCGGGCTCGGCCGCGCCACCGGCGGTTGACCGGCGGCGCGACGGCTACGCCCACCGGTCCGGTGCGGCCGTGGTCGAGATGCTCCGGCAGGGCATCACGGCGCGGCAGGTGCTGACGAAGGCCGCCTTCGACAACGCCATCGCGGTCGTGATGGCGCTCGGCGGCTCCACGAACGCCGTACTGCACCTGCTGGCCATCGCCCGGGAGGCCGACGTCGATCTCAGCCTCGACGACTTCACCCGCGTCGGCGCCACGGTGCCGCACCTCGGTGACCTCAAGCCGTTCGGGCGGTACGTGATGAACGACGTCGACCGGGTCGGAGGGGTGCCGGTGGTGATGAAGGCGCTGCTCGAGGCCGGGATGCTCGACGGCGACTGCCTCACGGTCACCGGTCGCACCATGGCCGAGAACCTGGCCGACATCGATCCGCCCGACGTGGACGGCACGATCATCCGCGCCATGTCCGCGCCCATCCATGCCACCGGAGGCATCACGATCCTGCACGGGTCGCTCGCGCCGCAGGGGGCGGTCGTCAAGAGCGCCGGTTTCGATGCCGCGGTGTTCCAGGGCGTCGCGCGGGTCTTCGACGGCGAGAGGGCCGCCATGGACGCCCTGGCCGACGGGACGGTGACGGCCGGCGACGTCGTGGTGATCCGCTACGAGGGCCCCAAGGGCGGACCGGGCATGCGCGAGATGCTGGCCATCACCGGGGCCATCAAGGGAGCGGGCCTCGGCAAGGACGTGCTGCTGATGACGGACGGCCGGTTCTCCGGCGGCACGACCGGGCTGTGCGTGGGACACGTCGCGCCGGAGGCGGTCGACGGGGGCCCGATCGCGTTCGTGCGGGACGGGGACGCCATCCGGCTGGACATGGAGTCCGGCACCCTCGACGTGCTGGTCGACGAGGCTGAGCTCGCGTCCCGACGGGTCGGCTGGTCCCCCCCTGAGTCCCGGTACCGCACCGGCGTGCTGGCGAAGTACCGCAAGCTGGTCGGATCTGCGGCGCAGGGCGCCGTCTGCGGCTGAGGAGCGTCGCTGCGGCAACACGGCAGGGCTCTCCAGCCGCGTCCACCCACCGAGACGGTGTCTCGCATGCTTGACCCACCGCCCCGCGCGGGGCAGGCTGGCGGCTATGCGTGACCACCTCCTCGTAATCGCAACGCGCGCCGACTGAGCTCGCCGAGCACAGTCAGCGCGCACCCTCAGCCCCAGCGGGCCGGGGGTTTTTTCATGTCAGGGCCGGGCACGGACGCAGGGAAGGGCAGTATGAACGAGCAGGTCACCGGGGCGACAAGTCTCATCCGCGCCCTGGAGGCGGCCGGGGTCGACACCGTGTTCGGGATTCCGGGCGGCGCGATCCTCCCCGCCTACGACCCGTTGTTCGACTCCAAGCAGATCCGGCACATCCTGGTGCGCCACGAGCAGGGAGCCGGTCATGCTGCGCAGGGCTATGCCCAGGTCACCGGCCGGGTCGGCGTCTGCATGGCCACCTCGGGCCCCGGCGCCACCAACCTGGTGACGCCCATCGCCGACGCGTACATGGACTCGGTGCCCATCGTTGCGGTGACCGGGCAGGTGCCGAGCGGGGCCATCGGCACCGACGCCTTCCAGGAGGCGGACATCCGCGGCATCACCATGCCGATCACCAAGCACAGCTATCTGGTCACCGACCCGGCCGACATCGGGCGAACGGTCGCCGAGGCCTTCCACATCGCCTCGACCGGCCGGCCGGGACCGGTGCTCGTCGACGTCGCCAAGGACGCGCTGCAGGCCATGACGACGTTCGACTACCCCACGACGCTCTCGCTGCCGGGATACCGACCGGTCACCCGTCCCCATGCCCGGCAGGTACGCGAGGCGGCGCGGATGATCGCAGCCGCCGAGCGGCCGGTCCTGTACGTGGGGGGCGGCGTGGTGAAGGCGAACGCCTCGGCCGAGCTCGCCGACCTGGCCGACCTCACCGGGATCCCGGTCGTCACCACATTGATGGCCCGCGGTGCCCTGCCGGACTCGCACCCGAACCACCTGGGCATGCCGGGCATGCACGGCAGCGTGGCGGCGGTGGCGGCGCTGCAGCGCGCCGACCTCATCGTGTCGCTCGGTGCGCGCTTCGACGACCGGGTGACGGGCAAGCTCTCGTCGTTCGCGCCCGGCGCCAAGATCGTGCACGCCGACATCGATCCGGCCGAGATCTCCAAGAACAGGCGGGCGGACGTCCCGATCGTGGGCGACTGCAAGCAGATCATCGCGGACCTGCTCGTGACGCTGCGAGAGCCGGGCGGTAGCGGTGCCGGCGACTGTGCCGCGTGGTCCGGGTGGACCAGGGCGCTGGCCGCCCGCTACCCGCTCGGTTATGACAGTCCCGAGGATGGTTCGCTCTCGCCGCAGTACGTCATCGAGCGCATCGCGGCCGCCGGCGGGCCGGAGGCCACGTACGTCGCGGGGGTCGGCCAGCACCAGATGTGGGCCAGCCAGTTCGTCCGCTACGAACGGCCGCGGGCCTGGATCAACTCCGGCGGTCTCGGCACCATGGGCTACGCGGTGCCGGCGGCGATGGGCGCCAAGGTGGGCGAGCCGGACCGGACCGTCTGGGCGATCGACGGCGACGGGTGCTTCCAGATGACCAACCAGGAGCTGGCCACCTGCGCGCTCGAGGGGATCCCCATCAAGGTCGCCGTGATCAACAACTCGGCGCTCGGCATGGTCCGCCAGTGGCAGACGCTGTTCTACGAGGGCAGGTACTCCCACACCGACCTGCACTCCTCGCGGATTCCCGACTTCGCCAAGCTGGCCGAGGCGTACGGCTGCGTGGGGCTGCGGTGCGACAAGCCCGACGACGTCGACTCCGTGGTGGCGGAGGCGATGGAGGTCGACGACCGCCCGGTCGTGGTCGACTTCGCCGTGCATCGCGACGCGATGGTGTGGCCGATGGTCGCGGCCGGCACCAGCAACGACGACATCCAGGTCGCCCGTGACATGGCGCCGGTCTGGGACCGTGAGGAGGAGGGCCAGTGAGCCGTCACACCCTGTCGGTGCTGGTCGAGAACACCCCCGGTGTGCTGGCCCGGATCTCCGGGCTGTTCTCCCGCCGGGGGTTCAACATCGACTCGCTGGCGGTCGGTCCGACCGAGCACCCGGAGATCTCCCGGATGACCATTGTCGTGAACGTGGCGGACTCGCCGCTCGAGCAGGTGACCAAGCAGCTGAACAAGCTGGTCAACGTGATCAAAATCGTCACCCTCGAGCCCGGACAGGGCGTGGAGCGTGAGCTGGTGCTGGTCAAGGTCAAGGCCGACGCGACTGCTCGCGGACAGGTCCTGGAGGCCGTGCAGCTTTTCCGGGCCAAGGTCGTCGACGTGTCGCCGGACGCCGTCACGATCGAGGCCACCGGCAACTCCGGCAAGCTGTCGGCGATGCTCCGGGTGCTGGAGCCGTTCGGCATTCTCGAGCTGGTGCAGTCAGGAATGGTGGCCGTGGGCCGGGGCAGTCGATCGATCACCGACCGGACACTGCGCCCCCTCAGCTCAACCGGCTGATCCGCAGCCGGCCGATCCCCGCCCTGTTCCCGACACCCTCGCGTACCCCCGAACTCCTCGAAGGAGAGTCACCCCGTGGCCGACATGTTCTACGACGACGACGCCGACCTCAGCGTGCTGCAGCAGCGCAACGTGGCGGTGCTGGGCTACGGGAGCCAGGGCCACGCCCACGCCCTGAGCCTGCGTGACTCCGGGGTGGACGTCCGCGTGGGCCTGCCGGAGGGCTCACGGAGCCGGTCACGCGCCGAGTCCGAGGGGCTGCGCGTCGTGACGCCGTTCGAGGCCTGCGAGGAGTCCGACCTGGTGGTCGTGCTCGCGCCCGACCCGATCCAGCGGAGCCTGTACGCGGAGGCGATCGAGCCGAACCTCGTGGACGGGGACGCCATGTTCTTCGGCCACGGCTTCAACATCCGCTTCGAGTACATCGTCGCGCCGTCCGGCGTGGACGTCTGCATGGTGGCGCCCAAGGGACCCGGCCACCTCGTACGGCGCGAGTTCGTCGAGGGTCGCGGAGTGCCCGTTCTGGTCGCCGTCGAGCAGGACCCGTCGGGCCAGGCGTGGCCGCTGGCGCTGGCGTACGCGAAGGCGATCGGTGGTCTGCGGGCCGGTGGCATCCGGACCACCTTCACCGAGGAGACCGAGACCGACCTGTTCGGCGAGCAGGCGGTGCTGTGCGGCGGTGTCTCACAGCTGGTCATGAAGGGCTTCGAGACGCTGACCGAGGCTGGCTACCAGCCCGAGGTGGCCTACTTCGAGTGCCTGCACGAGCTCAAGCTGATCGTCGACCTCATGTACGAGGGCGGCATCGCCAAGCAGCGCTGGTCGGTCTCTGACACCGCTGAGTACGGCGACTACGTCTCGGGCCCACGGGTCGTCGACGACCACGTGAAGCAGAACATGCAGGCGATCCTCGGCGAGATCAAGGACGGGACCTTCGCCCGGCGCTTCATCGCCGACCAGGACGCCGGCGGGCCGGAGTTCAGCGAGCTGCGCAAGGCCGGGGAGTCCCACCCGATCGAGGCCGTCGGCCGCGACCTGCGGAATCTGATGTCGTGGGTCAAGAGCCATGACGACGACTACGTCGAGGGAACCGCCCAGCGCTGACCCCCACCCACCAAACCCCCAGCGACGATCCGCGACTTGTGCAGGCCGGCTGTCTGCTGAGGAGACTGTCCAGGCGCTGTCCTCCGCCCTAGCCCCCTTCACCCCTCAGCCCCACCCCCACCCTCAACACCAGCGACGATCCGCGACTTGTGCAGTCAGCCGTGAAGCGTCGGGTGAT
>JAQSWV010000096.1 GCA_029266455.1 Nocardioidaceae bacterium | reverse complement strand
CGGTGCAGCGGTGGAGCGGCTCCTCGCCGACCGCGAGGTGGCGGCTCGCCCGGTGCTGCACGCGCAGCTGGACGGCGGGCTCGTCTGTGTGGCGGCTGCCGGATACAGCGGGCCGAGTCCCTGCTCGGCCGCCGACTCGACTCGCTCGATCTCCGTGCCGAGCTGTGGGTGGCGCTCCGGTCTGCGCATCCTGCGACGCGGGATACCCGGCTGTCGGACCGGATGAGCTGACGGCAGTGCTCCTCGACATCGTGGCGTGGGGTCACCGCCGATTCGGCCGATCTGTCATCCCCGGTTCGGCCTCGGGATCGGGCACACTCGGCCGCTGATCGATGCCGACCTCAACGATCTTCATCACGACTGTGGAAGGAAGGTCTGATGACGACCGGGACCGACAGCACGACCGTCGCGGGTTACCGGGTGTTGAATCCCGCTACCGGAGAGGTGGTGGAGCAATTCGACACGGCAACCGACGACCAGGTGCGGCAGGCGCTGACGGCGGCCGATCAGGCCTTCGACTCCTGGCGGAAGAAGCCGATGCGCGAGCGCGCGGCGTTCGTCACGCGCGTGGCCGAGCTGTTCACCGAGCGGGCTGACGAGTTGGCTCGCACCATCACCGAGGAGATGGGCAAGCCCCGCTCCCAGGCCACGGGCGAGGCCGAGTTCTGCACGGACATCTTCAACTACTACGCCGACAACGGCGAGGAGCTCGCTGCGGACAAGGAGATCAAGACGCTCTCCGGCGGCCGTGCGGTGATTCAGCGTCGGCCAGTGGGAGTGCTCCTGGGCATCATGCCGTGGAACTACCCCTACTACCAGGTGGCCAGGTTCGCCGCGCCGAACCTGGTGCTCGGCAACACGATCATCCTCAAGCACGCCGAGTCCTGCCCCCGCTCGGCGCTGGCGATCCAACAGATCATGGACGACGCCGGCGTGCCCGAGGGGGTCTACACCAACCTGTTCGCCTCCCACGAGCAGATCGCGACGATCATCGCCGACCCACGCGTGCAGGGGGTGTCGCTGACCGGTTCCGAGCGCGCCGGGGCCGTCATCGGCCAGCTGGCGGGCAAGAACCTGAAGAAGGCCGTGCTCGAGCTGGGCGGCTCGGACCCCTACGTGGTGCTCGACGCCGACGACATCAAGGCTGCGGCGGCGACGGCGTGGGCCACCCGGATGGAGAACACCGGGCAGGCGTGCAACTCGAACAAGCGCATCATCGTGTCCGAACGGATTCACGACGAGTTCGTCGCAGAACTGACCGAGCTCGCCCGGGGTCTCCGGCCCGGCGACCCCGGCGCGGAGGAGGAGGGCACGTACGCGCCGTTGTCCTCGCGGGGTGCCGCCGAGCAGCTCGACGAGCAGGTCAAGGACGCTGTTGCCAAGGGCGCCACCCTGCACGCGGGCGGCACGCTCGGCGATGGACCGGCCGCCTACTACGCGCCGGCTGTGCTCACCGGCATCACGCCCGAGATGCGCGCCTGCTCTACATCGCCGACGAGGGCTGACGCCGGCCCGTCCCAACCCGACGTCGGCCCGGCTGCTCATCCGTCTCGACGGCCGAGAAGGCTGCCGGCTCGTCGGGGTCGCTCGGTGCGGGCTCCGGCGTGGTCGACCGCGATGGGAGTGGGTCGGGCTTCCAGATCATCAGGAACTCCTCGGACTCGGGTGCGGGTTCGTCGTGTTCGGGGTCGTCGGGCACGCGGCAGGGTTCGGTGAGCCGACCCCGACGCATGTGCGGTCGGCGGCGAGGCAGCGCCACCAAGACAACGCGCCCGTGAAGGACCTGCGGTTTCAGTGGAGCCTCAAGCTCCACCTGGCCCCGGAGTCGCCTCCGGTCCTGGCCCCACCGGATGCCCAGCACGACGTCGAGCCGACCGAAGCAAGGTCTTGACCCACTGCGCCTAATGTCATTAGGCTGCGCACATGACGTTAGAAGATCCTAAGCTTGACTGGACGGCTCGCCGCCGTCAGGCGACGCGTCGAGAGATCCTGGACGCGGCGTGGGAGACGGCACGGACCGACGGCTGGGAAGGCCTGACGCTGCGCCGCGTGGCCGAGCGTGTCGGGATGCGGGCCCCGTCGCTGTACAGCCACTACGCGTCGAAAGCCGCGATCGTCGACGCCATGTTCGGTGCGGCCTGGCAGGAGCTCGACGACGAGATGGCCCAGCTCGAGAGCGAGCTGCCGGACGACCCCCGCGCGGCGCTGCTGCTCGTGGCCCGATCTGCCTTCGGGTTCTTCACCTCCGAACCCGTCCGCCACACCCTCATGAACCTGATCGCCGTCCCGGGGTTCGTGCCCAGCGAGGAGTCCTACGCGCCATCCGTCCGCAATCTCGACCGGCTCCGCCGCTTGCTCACCCGATGCGGCATCACCGAAGCCGCCGGGGTCGACCTCTGGACCGCGCTGATCGGCGGCCTGACCAGCCAACAAATCGCCAACGATCCCGGCGGCGACAGGTGGGCACGTCTGGTGCCACGCGCCGTCGCGATGTACGCCGACCAGTTCGGCCTGCCGCGCTCCGTCTAAACCCGCTCCACCACCTCGAGGAGGACCTCGTGACCACCACTGCCCCCGTCGCGAGTGGCGTCCGTCAGCCCCGGATGGCCCGCGATGTCGCCGCGCGACTCGCGCCCGTCGAGTACGACCGGCTCCTGCAGGACCTGCGGCACGTCGACGCCGAGGACTGGAGGCGCCCGACCGACTGCCCGGCCTGGACCGTCCGCGACATGGCCGGCCACGTGGTCGGCATGGCCCGCATGGCGGCCACGCTGCGCGAGTCGCTGCGGCAGGACCGCATCGCCCGCAAGGCAGGCGGCTCCTACATCGATGCCCTCACCGCACTACAGGTCCGCGAGCAGGCGGACCTCGACACCGCCTCGCTGCTCGACCGCTTCGCGGATGTAGGCCCCCGCGCTGCGAAGGCCCGCGCAAGAACGCCGCGGCTGCTGCGCCGGATGCCGATGGGCGTACCGCAGGTGGTCGGGGACCACCTCGAGCGCTGGAGCAACGCCTACCTCCTCGACGTGATCCTCACCCGGGACACCTGGATGCACCGCATGGACATCGCGCGGGCGACCGGTCACGCGCCCCAGCTCACCGCGGATCACGACGGCCGCATCGTTGCCGATGTCGTCGACGAGTGGGCCGAGCGCCACCGGCGTCCCTACCGGCTCGAGCTGACCGGCCCGGCGGGCGGCGTCTTCGCCCGCGACAACGCGCCGGCCCTCGTCATCGACGCGGTCGACTTCTGCCGCGTCCTCTCCGGCCGTCGCCCGACCACCCCCGTGGAGCACGAGCTCCTGGAGACCGCCGTCCCCTTCTGACCGTCGGTCGCCCTTCCCCCATCTCTGAGGTGAGCCCGACGCCTGTCGGGCCGCCCTCTCCTGCCCACCCCGCAGACCGTCCGGCGGGGCGCTTCACCCACCCCTGATAACGGAGGCACGCATCATGACCATCACCGACACGACCCGGTCTCCCTTCTTCACCGCTACCGACCCGGCTCCAGCGCCCCTTGCCCCGGTGGCCGAGCTGCGCGCCCGGATGATCGGACCGGTGACCACGCCGGCCGACCCGTCGTACGCCGGCACCGTCTCGCCCTGGCAGCTCGCGGTCGCGGTGCATCCGCAGATCGCGGTCGAGGCGGTGTGTGCGCAGGACGTCGTCGAGACGGTCCGCTTCGCCCGGCGGCACGGGCTCACCGTGACCCCGCAAGCCACCGGCCATGGCCCGATCAATGCGCTGGTCGGCGACATTCTGGTGACGACGAGGAGTCTCAACGAATGCGTCGTGCACCCCGAGGGATGGGCGCGCGTCGGCGCCGGTGTGAAGTGGCTTCGCGTGGTCGAGGAGGCGGCGCCACATGGCCTCGCCCCGCTCTCGGGCTCGATTACCGACGTCGGGATCGTGGGCTACACCACCGGCGGCGGTCTCGGTCCGATGGCCCGGACCTACGGCCTGGCCAGCGACCGTGTCCGGGCCTTCGAGGTCGTCACCGGCGACGGTGAGCTGCGGCGCGTGACGCCGACCGAGCACCGCGAGCTCTACTTCGGGCTGCGTGGCGGCAAGGGCGCCCTCGGCATCGTCACCGCCGTCGAGTTCGACCTGGTGAGGCAACCGACCTTCTACGGCGGCGCGCTCTGGTTCGACGGCGCCGACGCCGCTGCGGTCACCGAGCGCTGGCGCACGTGGTCCGCCGCCCTGCCGGAGGCCGCTACGACCTCGATCGCGCTGTTCCGGCTGCCGCCGCTGCCGGGTGTTCCCGAGCCGCTCGCGAACCGGCTGACCGTGTCGGTGCGCTACGTGTGGACGGGCTCCGCCGAGGAGGGCGAGCAGCAGGCCGCCGGAATGCTCGCTGCCGCACCGGTGCTGATCGACGACGTCCGGGTGAAGCCGTACACCGAGATCGACAGCGTCCACACCGACCCCCTCGACCCGATGCCGGCCCACGAGTACGCCGTGCTGCTGGGCGACTTCCCGGCGTCAGCCGCCCAGGCGCTGGTGGCCGCGGCAGGCCCGGGCTCGCAGTCGCAGGAGTTCCTCGTGGAGGTCCGCCAGCTCGGCGGCGCCTACGCCCGCGGCGGCGAGCACCCGAGCGCCTTCTGCCCCCGCCACGCGTCCTACTCGGTCCTGGCCGTCGGCCTGCCCGGCCCCGAGACCGACCGCGACCAAGCCGTGCTGTCGCGGGCGCTCGCGGCCTGGGCACTGCCCGGCCGGCTGCCCAACTTCTCTTTCACGCCTGAGCAGTTGGCGGCCGCCTACACCGCTGACGTGCGGGCGCGACTGCTGGCCGCCCAGGACGTCTACGACCCGGCCGGAGTCCTCGCGATCGGCGACGCGCTTCGCCAGTCCGTCGTCCGCCGCCGGAGCTGACGTCGACTCGGACATCTACCGCCCGGTCGGCAGCGGACTGACCGGGCACAGGCCGGCTACGTTACGATCGCCGCGCCACGCGACGGCAGTGAAGGAAGCCGGTGCAAGTCCGGCGCGGTCCCGCCACTGTCACCGAGGAGCAGACCCCACGCCGTGCCACGGTCCGACTCTGGGCCGGAAGGCCGGGGCGAGCGATGATCCGGAAGCCAGGAGACTTCGGCCGTCGTACCGATCCGGGGCGAGGACCCAGGGAGGATTCCGATGACCGTTTTCCCCGATGCGCGCGCATCCGCGCCCGTACGACGCCGTTCCCCTGCCGGCTGGTAAGCCGTGCACATCGCTGAGGGTTACCTGCCGCCCGTCCAGGCCGCAGCGTGGACACTCGCCGCGGCGCCGTTCGTCGTCCACGGTGGACGGGCGCTCATCGCCGAGGTCCGAGAGCGGCCGGAGTCACGGCTGCTGCTCGGTGCCGCCGGCGCGTTCACCTTCGTGCTGTCGGCGATCAAGCTGCCGTCGGTGACGGGCAGCTCCAGCCACCCGACCGGAACGGGTCTGGGCGCGGTCCTGTTCCGACCGCCGATCATGGCGGTCCTCAGCACCATCGTGCTGCTCTTCCAGGCGCTGCTGCTCGCCCACGGCGGCATCACCACGCTCGGGGCGAACGTGTTTTCGATGGGGGTCGTCGGTCCGTGGGTGGGGTACGGCGCGTACCGCGCGTGCCGGGCGGTCCGGTTGCCGTTCGCGGTCGGGGTGTTCGCCGCGCTCGCGCTGGCTGACCTCTCCACCTATGTGACGACCTCGATCCAGCTCGGGCTCGCCCACCCGGACCCGGCGGCCGGCGTGCCCGGGTCGATGGCCGAGTTCCTCGGGGTCTTCGCGCTGACCCAGATCCCGCTGGCGATCGCAGAGGGCCTGCTCGGCGTCGTCGTATTCCGCCTCCTGGGCCGCGTCGCGCCGGGGGAGCTGCGCTCGCTCGGGCTCGGGGCCGCCGTGCCCGCCCCGCCGCGGCAGGCGGCCGGTGCGTCGGGAAGCGGTGAGTGATGAGTCCCGGAACCGAGACGCGTCGTCGCACCTGGGTGGACGTGCTCCTGCTCGTGGCCGTCGTGGCCATCTTCGCCGTCCCGCTGGCGCTGCGGCTGAACACCGAGGGCCAGCCCGACGGCGAGACGTACGCCGGCAGCGACTCCACCGCCATCTCGACGGTCGAGTCGAACAATCCGAACTACGAGCCGTGGTTCTCGCCGCTGTTCGAGCCGTCGTCGGGCCAGGTGGAGTCGGGCCTGTTCGCGCTGCAGGCCGCGGTGGGCGCGGGCGTGCTCGGCTACGTCCTGGGACGGCTCTCGGATCGCAGGCGCCGCGAGGGCGACTCGGGCCCGGCCACTCCGCCATCCGCGTGACCGCGCGATGACCGGTCCGGCGATCGACGTCGCGGCCTGGTCGAGCCCGTGGCGGTGGAAGTCGCCTGGGGACAAGCTGCTGCTGAGCGGTGGCCTGGTGCTCGCGGCGCTGTTGCTGCCCACGTGGCCAGCGAGTCCGGCGGTCGCCGCCGTGGCAGTCGGGCTCGCGCTCGGGCCGGCGCGGGTGCCCGCGCGGGTCCTGGCCCGTGCGGCGCGCGCCGCAGCGGTGTTCGTCCTGCTCGGCACGGCGACGATCGCGGTGACCTGGCGGAGCGACGACGGGGGCTTCGGACCGACGGTCACCGGCCAGAGCCTCGCCGCGGCGGTCGACACGCTCGCCCACACGGTCGCGGGGACCGCGGCGGTGCTGCTGCTCGCCGCCACGACCCCGATGACCGACCTCCTCGCGTGGGCGCGCCGCCGTGGCGTCGCCGAGCCCGTCGTCGACGTCGCCGGTCTCGTCTACCGGATGCTCTTCGTCCTGCTGGCGACGCTGGGCGCCGTGCGGGCCGCCCAGGTCGCCCGGCTGGGATATGTCGACCGCCGTGCGACGATGCGGTCGGCCGCGCCGCTGGTGGCCGCGGTGCTCGTTCGGGCGTTCGACCGGGCCCGGCGGCTCGAGGCCGGCCTCGCCGGGCGGGGCTTCGCCGGGAACCTCGGCGTCCTCGACGACGAACGGCCGACCTCACCGCGTTTCGTCATCGGCACCGTCGCGGGGCTGACCGTTCTCGTCGCGGGCTGCCTGGCGGTGCCGACATCGGGTCACGTGCCGGTCCTGCCGTGGTGACCGGCGTCCTGCGCGCGGTGGCCGTCGACTTCGCCTACCCCGGCGGGCCACCGGTCCTGACCGGAGCGGAGCTCGAGGTCCGGCGGGGGAGCCGGCTGGCGGTCCTCGGCGCGAACGGGTCGGGCAAGAGCACGCTGCTGCGGTGCCTGACCGGGGCGCTCCGCCCCGACGCCGGCTGCATCGAGGTGGAGGGGCGGCCGCTGCAGTACTCCCGCGGCGGGCTGCGCCGACACCGGCAGGTCGTGCAGCTGGTCACCCAAGACCCCGACGACCAGCTGTTCTCCGCCTCGGTCCGGGCGGACGTCTCGTTCGGCCCGGTCAACCTCGGGCTGCCCGAGAGCGACGTGCGGGACCGCGTCACCGAGGCGCTCGATCTGCTCGCCGTTGGGCACCTGGCCGACCGGCCCACGCACCAGCTCTCCTACGGCGAGCGCAAGCGCGTGGCGATCGCGGGCGCGGTGTCGATGCGTCCTGCCGTGCTGGCCCTCGACGAGCCGACCGCAGGACTCGACCCGTCCGGGGTGGAGGACGCCCTGGGCGCGCTGGCCGGCCTCGCCGCCGCCGGGACGACCCTGGTGATGGCGACGCACGACGTCGATCTGGCGCTGGCCTGGGCCGACGAGGTGGCGGTCGTGGTCGGCGGCGGCGTGCGGCACGGGGCCCCCATCAGCCTGCTCCGCTCGGCCGACCTGCTCGACCTCGCCCGGCTCCGCCGCCCGTGGGTGATCACCGTCGGCGACCGGCTCCGGGCGCTGGGGGTGCTCCCGCCGCAGGCGGAGCCGCGAGACGAGGCCTCGCTGCTGGAAATGATGCTGCACCCCGTTCCCGTCGAGGAGCCATGATCAGAGGCTGCTCAACGCGACCGCGGCGCCGGTCTCGTTGTCGCTCCGATTGCTGCGCCCTCCGGAGGTAATGGAGCACTGGTTCCGGAGCAAATGAAGCGATCGTTCCGGCGGTAATGGAGCAGCCGTTCCGGGCTTCTGGAGCAGCGA
>JAQSWV010000044.1 GCA_029266455.1 Nocardioidaceae bacterium | reverse complement strand
GTAGTGCGCGGATGATCGGAGAGGGCGAGAGGGGAGACCAAGGGGGGAGGGGGGCGGATCGCCGCGAAACGGCTTCCGGCAGACCGGTACGACGTACGCTCGCAGGGCAGTGTCAGGGAGAAAGCGGCCGCATCGCGCCGGCATAGTCGAGTGGGGGCGCAGATGCGGGGTTCAGCGGTAGCGGTCGGTGCAGCGGCGATGGGACTGTTGGCATGGGCCGTGCCCCCGGGCGCTGCCGGAGCCGGCGTCGACCGGGATGCTCAGCGCGCTGTGCTCGCCGCGGGCTACGAGATGAACGAGCCTTCCGGCGCCACCAGGATGAACGACAGCAGCGGCCACGGACTGCACGGTGTGATCGACCAGGACGGTGTCGACACCGGCTTCCAGTTCGGCGGGGCCACGGGATACCACTGGACGCGCCGGGCGCCGAACCAGGCACCGGCCTCGCCGGAGCGGGTGATCGCGGTGCGCGACGCTGCGCAGCTCGACCCCGGGACGGATGTCTTCACGGTCGCGCTCCGTTACCGGACCCGAGAGAACTTCGGCAACATCATCCAGAAGGGCCAGTCCCGCTCGAACGGTGGCCAGTGGAAGTTCCAGAACCCGCAGGGACGTCCGTCCTGCCTGTTCAAGGGCTCGGCCGGCCGGGCGACGGCCCGGGCACCGGTCGCACTCAGCGACAACCGGTGGCACCGCCTCGAGTGCGTGCGCGCGCCGGACTCGGTCACCATGTACGTGGACGGCACCAGGGTGAGCCGGAGGAACGCGGCGACCGGGTCCATCGACAACACCTCTCCGCTCACCGTCGGCGGCAAGCGGAACTGCGACCAGATCACGGTGACCTGCGACTACTTCTCCGGAGACATCGACTACGTCCGCATCCGCCGCGGCTGATCCGAGGCGGCCACGAGCGCGTCAGCTCGCGGCGCTGACGCTGCTCATGTTGAAGTCCGGGACCCGCAGCGCGGGCATCGCCGTACGCGGGAAGTAGTCGCCCCACTCACGCGAGAAGGCCGGCACCGTCACCGAGGCCGACCCGAACCGTCGGAGCAGGTCGATCGGGCTCTCGTTGAACCGGAAGTTGTTGACCGCGCCGACCACTTCCCCGGACTCGACCAGGTACACCCCGTCCCGGGTGATGCCGGTGAGCAGGAGGGTCTGGGGATCCACCTCCCGGATGTACCACAGGCACGTGAGCAGCAGTCCGCGATCGGTGCCGCGTACGAGGGCGTCGAGGTCGCCCGACGCGCCGTCGACCGTCATCACGAGGTTGTCCACTCCCGGGGTCAGTGGCAGTCCGGCAACCGTGGCACTGTGGCGCGACGTCATCAGTGCAGCCAGCTCGCCGTCGCGCACCCAGTCGGCGCGTCGGCGGGGCAGCCCGTTGTCGAACACGCTGACGTCAGGCCCGGACGCGCTGGCGACGACGAACGGGGAGCAGCCGAGTCCGGGATAGGCGGGGTCGGAGAAGATCCCGACGTGGTGCGGACTGATCCGCTCGCCGACCCGGGTGCCGCCGCCCGGGCGGCTGAAGACGGTGGCCCCGTCATGGGCGGCACGTGCCCCGGCGGTCCAGTACGCATAGATCATCAGGTCGGCGACTGCGGCAGGGGGCAGCACGGTGTCGTAGCGCCCGGCTGGCAGGGTGACCCGGCGCCGACCCCAGTCCAGCCGGCGCGTCAGCTCGGCGTCGAGGGCCAGCGGGTCGACGTCGGTGAAGTCGCGGGTGGCCTGGCCCACCCAGGCCGAGTCGGACAGGTCGGCAGACTTCCCGGTGACGCCGATGTGCCCGCTCGGCTGCACATGGCGGCGGCGCAGCCCGCTGCTCGACCCCAGGTAGGTGGTGGTGAGGTCGTGCTGCATGAACCCGTAAAGGAAACGCCCGTCGACGCCGGCGCGGCCGAGCGCCTCGCCGAGCGCGGCTGCAGTGTCGGTGAACACCTCGACCGAGGTGGACTCAGCCGGCTCCTCCCAGTCGTGGTCGGCGGCCGGTCCCAGGAGGGGAGCAGCATCGCCGGCTGGGCCGGTTGACCGCGCCGCGGCGTCGGCCTCCGCCACCAGAGCCTGGATGGCCGGCCACTCGCTGGCGTCGCGGGTCAGTGACGCCGCTGCGACCCCGTCGGTCCCGGCGACCAGGCTGATCACCGTCACTCCGAGCCGCTCCGACACGCCGTTGGTGGTCAGGGTGTTGTTGGCCCAGCGCAGGTTGGCGCTGCTGGCCTCCTCGACGACGACCACGCAGTCGTCAGCGGTCGAGGCCGCCAGTGCCCGCTCGACCAGCTCGTGCGGCAGTAGCAGAGACGTGCTCACCGCCCGCCCTCCGTCCGGGTGTTGAGGATGCTCACCGAGCGGAACAGCGCGGACGGGCAACCGTGGCTCACCGGCGCCACCTGGCCGGGCTGGGCCTTCCCGCAGTTGAAGGCGCCCCCCAGCACCCAGGTCTGTGGACCGCCGACCGCCTCCAGGGATCGCCAGAAGTCGGTGGTCGTGGCCTGGTACGCGGCGTCGCGCAGCTGCCCGTCGAGCCGGCCGTTCCGGATCCGGTAGAACCGCTGGCCGGTGAACTGGAAGTTGAACCGCTGCATGTCGATGCTCCAGGACCGGTCACCGAGTACGTAGATGCCGTCGTCGACACCGTCCAGCAGCTCGTCGGTGTCGGGACCGTCCTCCGCCGGCTGCAACGACACGTTCGCCATCCGCTGGATGGGGATGTGGCCGGGGGAGTCGGCGAAGGCGCAACCGGTGGAGCGGCCGAGCCCCTGCTTGGCAGCCATCGAGCGGTCGGTCTGGTAGCCGACGAAGACCCCGTCGCGCACGAGGTCCCAGGTCTGGGCCTGCACGCCCTCGTCGTCGTAGCCGATCGTGGACAGGCCGTGCTCGATGGTGCGGTCCCCGGTCACGGTCATCGCCGCCGACCCGTACTGCAGGCTGCCGAGCTGGTCCCAGGTGGCGAAGCTGGTCCCCGCATAGTTGGCCTCGTACCCGAGTGCGCGATCCAGCTCGGTCGCGTGTCCCACCGACTCGTGGATGGTCAACCAGAGGTTGGAGGGGTCGACGACCAGGTCGTACTGCCCCGCCTGCACCGACGGTGCCGCGAGCTTGGTCGCCAACAGCTCGGGCAGCTGCGCCAGCTCGCTGGCCCAGTCCCAGCCGCCGGCGGCCGGTTCGCTGACGTACTCCCAGCCGCGCGCGACGGGAGGCGCCAGGGTGCGCATCGAGTCGATGACGTTCCGCTGCTCGTCGGCGCCGTGCACTGTCACCACCGGGTGCAGGCGCACCCGCTGCTGGGTGGTGGTCGTGCCGGCGAGGTCGGCGTAGTGCTTGTTCTCGATCGCGTGCGAGTACGCGACCTCGACGTGGCGGACCGGCGCGGCGCGCAGCAGAGCGGCGCTCCAGCCGGCGAACATCTCGACCTTGTCCACGAGGGGCACTGCCGAAGGGTCGTGCTCGTAGGCGGACACCCAGAACGCGTCGGCGTGCACCGGCTCGTCGGCGAGCTGCACGCGCTCCGTGGCCAGCGGCGCAGACACCTGCGCGACACGGACGGCCTGTTCGGCGGCGCGCACGGCGGAGTCGGTGCTGAGCCGGCTGGTGGCCGCGAAACCCCAGGTGCCGTCGATCAGGACGCGGACCGCGAGGCCGAGCACCCGGCCGTCGTGGCTACCTTCGACGACACCGTCGCGCAGCGTGAGAGCCTGCTCGGTGACGAGCTCGATGCGGACGTCGGCGTGCTCCGCGCCGAAGTCGCGGCACCGCTGCAGGGCCGAGTCGGTGAGGCGGTCGAGGGGAAGGTCGAGAAAGTCGTGCCGGACACGGTGCCGGTGGTCGGCCGAAGGCATGCGGCCGAGCCTATGCTCAGGAACCCGGTCAGCTGGCGAAGGCCTGCATGTGCAGATCGGTGGGGCGGTGCGGTGCGACCACCCGACCGTCAGGGAGCAGCTCGCCGGTGTCCTCGAACAGCACGACGCCGTTGCACAGGAGGCTCCACCCCTGCTCGGGGTGCCCGGCCACGGTATGTGCCGCATCCCGGTCCAACGCGTTGGCGTCGGGGCAGGCGGGCAGATGCTGGCAGTCGACCAGGCCGTGGAACCGGGAGCTCGAGGTGCCTGCTGCGGGCGTGCTGTCTCTCACGTCTTCAGTGTGCACCTCGGCCGCCCTTCCGGAGCGGAAGCCTCCGATTATCGGACGGATGTCGGATGACCCGCGCCTTTCGGCTGACGAGCGGCTACCGCGGCCGGAGCACCTCGTCGGCGTGCCCCTGACCGGGTCACGTCAGGTCGACGGCCTCGACCGGCGGCCCGGTCGGCTTGCCGGTGGGCGAGCCGCCAGCGGGCTCCATCGTGACGGCCACCTGGGTGGCCTGGCCCAGATCGCTGACCAGCTTCGTGCCCGACTCGGTGGCTTCTGGCATGGCACCGAGCGATTTGGGCCCTTCTGCGTCGATGGCCCACATCTCGTAGCTGTGCTTCTTGTCGATGGTCGGCAGGTCGTCCACCATGACGACGGCCTGGTCCAGCGACCGCGAGTAGTACACGCGTACCGGCGCCTTGCCGGGGCCACTGGCCAGGACCTCGACGTCCGGGGCGTTCTTGACCCGGCTCACAGGTCCCTGCGTCTGCAGCTCGTCGTTGCGGTTCTGCTCACCGACGTAGAGCACACCCAGCGAGACAGCGGCAATGACCGCGGCAGCGGCGACGAGCGTGGTGCCGTAGCGCCGCCATCTCGAGATCGGGACGACGGTGACCACCGGACGCTGCTGCGGGGTGCGGCTCGCCGCCGCCAGCACCGACTCGCGCAGCCCGGCCGGCGGCGCCATGGACGCGGCCTCGCCCAGCCGCGCAGCGGTGGCCTGGAACTCCACGAGCTCGGCCGAGCAGGTGGTGCAGCTCTGCAGGTGCTGCTCGAAGTCAGCCTGCTCACGCTCGTCGAGGGCGTCGAGCGCGTATGCGCCGACGAGGGTGTGGACGTCCGGACTCATGACGCCACCCCCAGGCAGTCACGCAGACGGATCAGACCGTCCCGCATCCGGGTCTTGATGGTGGCGGGATTGGCGTCGAGCAGCGTGGCCGTCTCGGCGTACGTGTGCCCGCCGTAGTAGGCCAGGCCCACCGCCTCACGCTGGAGAGTGGTGAGCGTGCCCATGCAGCGGCGAACCTGCTGGTGCTCCATCCGCAGCGTCACCTCGTCGTCGACGACGTCGACGTCACGCCCGCCGGTCCAGTCGTAGCGGCGCTCGCGGTCGGTGCTGGCCTGGTCGTGACGCACGGCGTCGACGGCCCGCCGGTGCGTGAGGGTGAGGATCCAGCTCTTGGCGGAGCCACGGCTGCGATCGAAGCGACTGGCCGTGCGCCACACCTGCAGCAGCACCTCCTGCGAGACCTCCTCGGCGCGCGCTGGGTCACGCACGACCCGCCGGGCGAGGCCGTACACGGCGCTTGACGTGCGGTCGTACAGCTGCGCGAACGCCTCCTCGTCACCGCGGGCCACCTGCGACAGCAGCTCGTCGAGCGACTCCTCAGGCTCCTCGGCGGGCCCCGGACCGGGGAACTGGAGCGTCTTGGCGTTCATCGGCTCCTCACCTCCCGGTCCGTCGTCCGGCACAGTCTCGCATCCGCGGGTGCACCCTTTGTCTGCTATTCGGCGCCGGCCGGTGCCTGGATGGGTGCGACCCCCGCCTTCTCGTCGTACGGCGCGTCGATGGTCCTCCCCGGGGCCGGCCGACTCGGCCCGACGTCATCGGCATCGAGGCATAGCGTCGGCGCGTCGTATGACGTCAGGGGGGACGAGGGCGGGCGGGCGGGTCAGGTGCGGCCCTCCTCGTGCTGGGCGCGGCGCAGGGCTGGCGCCGTGCCGGCGCTGGCCGCCCAGTCGGCCTGGAACACGGTGAACCCGGCGGCTCGCAGGGTGGCGCACACCGTGACGTCGTCGTCGATGACCAGGGCTACCCGGCGGCTACGCGCCAGCCGGCGAACGATCTCGCGCTTGACGACGTCGGCCGGTCGGCGGTCGCCGTCGGGCCGGTGATGCACAGGCGCCGCGGGAAGCCCGCGAGCGGCCAGCCACTTCGCGGTGACGTCGGCGTAGCGCGCGGGACGCCCCGTCACCCAGACGAGGTCGTGATCAGCCGCCGCGCGGGTCACGGCCGCCGCGCCCTCGACCAGCAGTGGGTCGTCGGCCATGGCGGCGAAGAACGCGTCCCAGTTCTTCGGTCGCCCGCGCAGATGCGGCAGTCGGTGAGCAACGTCGGCCACCACGCCGTCGATGTCGACCACGACGAGGCCGCGGTCGGCTGGGTCGCTCATTCCGCCCGCGCGCCAGCCAGGGTGGGGGACGCACCGGTACCGGGCCGAGCCGGCCGGTCTTGCGTCACGACCCGCTCACCACCGACCCGGTGCGGCCCTTCTGCACTCGGACCTGGACCGGCACCCGCTCGCGCAACAGCGGGACATGGGACACCAGGCCGACGACGCGCCCTCCGGCTCGCAGCCCGTCCAGCACGTCCATCACCTCGTCGAGGCAATCGGTGTCGAGAGCGCCGAAACCCTCGTCGACGAACAGCGTGTGCATCTCCGCACCACCCGACTCGTGGCCCACGACGTCGGCCAGCCCGAGGGCCAGCGCCAGCGAGGCCTGGAAGGTCTCACCGCCGGACAGGGTACGGGGATCGCGGGTCGTGCCGGTCCAGCCGTCGCGGACCAGCAGCCCCAACCCCCCGCGCCGGTCCCGGGCGGTACGGGCCGCCGTGTGCTCGAGCGTGTAACGGCCACCCGTCATCGGGTCGAGCCGTTCGTTCGCCGCGTCGACGACCTGCTCGAGCCGGGCCGTCAGCACGTAGGCGGCCAGCGACATCTGCCACTGGTTCTCGCGGGACTTGCCCTCGGCCAGAGCCGCCAGCTGCTGGACGGTCTCGAACCGCTCGCGGACCGGCTCGCCCTCGGTCAGCAGCGACACCAGGGCGGATCGCAGCTCGGACAGCCGCTCGTCGGCCCGTACGGCGGCGGCGAGAGCGCCCACCGACGCGGTATGTGCCTGGGTACACCGCTCCAGCTCGTCAGCGGCCTCCGTGAGATCAGCGTCGTCCGCTCCGGCGGTCGTCAGGTTGACCACCTCGGGATCTGCCAGGGTCTGGCGGGCGCCCAGCTCGGCACGGTCGCGGGCCTCGAGCCGAGCGGCCAGCTCGGCGCGCTCGGAGGTCTCCATCGCGACCGAGCGCACGCAGTCGACCCCGACGAACCCGTGCTCGCGTGCGGCGCTCTCGGCCGCGCGGACGGCGTCGCTGTGCAGCACCTGCGCCTGTTCGTGCCGGCGGACAGCCTGGAGGGCCGCGTGCACCTGCTCGAGCGCAGCGGTGGTGCGGTGCTGGTGCGTGGGGAGGTCGACCTCGGGGCCGAGAACCGCCTGCACCCGGTCGCGGAGCCGCCGTTGCTCGGCGGCATGCTCGGCGCGCTGCGCGTCGACCCCCGCCAGCGTGCGCTCGAGGACACCCAGCCGCGTCTGACCGGCGCTCAACGTGGCACTGGCAGCGGCCGCCTCCGCACGGAGGGCGTCGAGCCTGCCGGCGTCGAGGGTCAGGCCGGCCACGGTCGTCTGGATCAGCTGGAGCTGCGTCTCGGCGACGTCGACGCCGCAGCCACCGGTTCGGGCCCGCAGCTCCGCGACGACGATCTCCGCGTCGCGGGTGGCCTGCTCGGCCGCCGCGCGGGCGGTCTCGCGTTCGTCCGCCAGCCGTTGCGCGTGCCGCTCATCGTCCTCGTGGGGCACCGGCGCACCGGAGACTGCCGGGGCCGGATGCTCCACCGCCCCGCACACCGCGCACGGCGACCCCGGTCGGAGGGCGGAGGCCAGGGACGCAGCGGCTCCGGCCAGCCGGAGCCGCTGGATCTCCTGCAGCTGCTCACGCGCCTGCTGGTGGGCGTCCACCGCGGTGCGCCGGGCACGCTCCGCCTCGTCAAGGCTGGTCTCCGCCTGGTCCAGTGCGACGGCGGCGTCGCGGATCGCGAGGGCTGCGACCACGTCGGCGGCAGCCCGGTCCAGCCCGCCCCTCGCCTGCTCAGCGCGGGCGACCTCCACGCCAAGCACGTCGAGCCGTTCGGGCAGTGGAGCGATCTGAGCGGTCAGCGTCGCGTGCTCGTCGACGAGCTGCCCTCGCTCGTCGTCGAGTGCGGTCAGTGCGACGGTGTGCTGCTGCGCCTGCTCGGCCGTGGCGGCGACACCCTCCAGGCGGTCGAGGTGCCGCTCGAGCAGACGCTGACAGTCGGCCAGCTCGACCGAGGTGTCGGATGCCGGATCGCCGGGAGCACCGGGTTTCACCGACGGATGCGGGGAGGGGAGCAGGTCGCGAAGACCGGCAACGAGCACTCCGGCACGCGCACGCGCTTCGTCGGCCACGACCCGCGCCGTGGCGAGCTCCTGCTCGGACCGCTGCAGCGGCGCCAGCAGGGGAGTGACCTCGCGGGCCCGCTCGGCGAGCTCGAGCCGGTCGCGTGCGGCGGCAGCCTGCGCCGCGCCGGCGTGGAGCCCGGCCAGAAGCGTCCGGGCCTGCGTCGCACGCGCGGTGGCCTCGGCGCGCGCCCGTGCCCTGGCATGGTGTCGCTCGGCCTCGTCAAGGGCCGAGGCCGTCCGGTCGACGTCGGCTCGGGCGTCGGCCACGTCGGCGGACGCCTGCCGGCACAGCGCATCGGCGACATCGGTCCACGCCGTGCCGTCCGTGCTGGTCCAGCCCTCCGGCGACGCATCGGCCAGCTGAGGAGGCAGCCCGACGACCCCGTGCATGGCGGCGAGCAGCGACCGGGCGCGGCGTACGTACCCGTCATGAGCGCGTCCGGTCTGCTGGCGCCGCTCGACCAGCCACTGCTCGACGTTGCGGAACCGCGCGGTGCCGAACAGCTTCTCCAGCAGTGCCTGGCGCTGACCGGCACCCGCGCGCAGGAATGCCTCGAAGCGCCCCTGAGGAAGCATGACGACCTGGGTGAACTGGGTGACATCCATTCCCAGCAGCGACTCCACCAGGTGCTGGGTCTCGTCGATCCTCGTGCTGAGGGTCGACCAGCCGCTCGCGCCGAGCTCCTCCAGCACGACCGTGGCGTGCTGGGTGACGGTGCCGACGCCTCGCCGCTTGGCCCGCCGCCACTCGGGGCTGCGCGTCAGCCGCAGCCGGCGCCCCGACACCGTGACCTCGAGCTGCACGCTCGGACGCGCCTCCGGACCGGCATGGTCACTGCGCAGCCGCTTCGCCTCCTGCCGGTCGCCGGGCACCCGGCCGAACAGCGCGAAGCAGATGCCGTCGAGCAGGCTGGTCTTGCCCGCGCCGGTGCTCCCGGTCAGCAGGAACAGCCCCGCCGCACCGAGGGCGTCGAGGTCGAGCACCTCGGTGCCGGGGAAGGGGCCGAACGCCGTCAGCTCCAAGCGGTGCAGCCGCATCAGGCGGAGTCCGCGCCGTGCGGCGCCGGGAACGCGATGACGTCGCCGCGGCATTCTGAGCAGGCGGCGTCGAGCAGCCCGGCCTCCGCCCGGTCGACCGGGCGACCACGGACGACCTCCACGAAGTCGCGGACCACCTCCACGTCGGTGCGGCCTCGCAGCTTGCG
Organism: Nocardioidaceae bacterium; assembly: GCA_029266455.1. Classification (GTDB taxonomy): domain Bacteria; phylum Actinomycetota; class Actinomycetes; order Propionibacteriales; family Nocardioidaceae; genus JACCWP01. The sequence goes on along the minus strand of JAQSWV010000044.1, from coordinate 16,817 downwards.
GGCCCAGCTCTGCCGGGAGGCCTGGCCGCCCTCGGGATCGAAGTGCAGAACCAGCGCGTGCGGGAAGCGTCGGCGCAGTCGCTCCATCGCCGCGGCGGGCCGCTGCCGGTCGGTGAGCGTGATCTGCAACCAGCTCCGCTCGAGGTCTGCGTGCGCCGGATCGGTCAGCAGGTCGTCGAGCCGGCCTCGCAGCAGGCCCAGCGGCCGTGGGACGGGAGCGGGTACGAAGTCGACGTGCTCGAGCCCGCGCGGACCGAGGTCGACCAGCCAGCTGCCCTTGTGCTGGTGCACTTCGGAGAACGAGTACGCCAGCGGCGACCCGCTGTAGCGAATCCCCGGTGCCAGCTGCTGGCGCCCGTGCAGGTGGCCGAGCGCCACGTAGTCGATGCCGTCGAAGACCTCCGCCGGCACCTGTGAGACGCCACCGACACTGATGTCGCGCTCGCTGTCGCAGGGAGCGCCACCGGTCACCCAGGTGTGTGCCATGACCACCGACCGGACGCCCGGACGGTCGGCGAGGTCGGCCCGGACCCTGCGCATCGCCTCGGTCGTGACCGCCCGGTGCGAGCGCTGGCCGAGGCCCCAGGACCGGGTCAGCGTCTCGGGCTCGAGGTACGGGAGCCCGTACACCGCCACGGGACCGTGGGCGTCCGTCACCACCACCGGCCTGGCCGCGTCCTCGGGGTCGCTGCGGACATGGACGCCCGCGGCGGCGATGAGCTCGGAGGCGAAACCGAGCCGACGGGCCGAGTCGTGGTTGCCGGCGGTGAGCACGACCGGCACTCGCAACGCCGCCAGCCGGGTGAGCGCCGTCGAGGCCAGCGCCACCGCGTCGACAGGGGGAAGCGCCCGGTCGTAGACGTCGCCCGACACCAGCACCAGCTGCACCTGCTCGCGCACCACCGTCTCGACCAGGTGGTCGACGAAGGCCGCCTGCGCCTCGAGCAGGTCCTCGCGGTGAAAGGACCTCCCGAGATGCCAGTCGGAGGTGTGTAGCAAGCGCATGGGCTGACCGTAGGTCGACCCACCGACATCACCACCGGCGCCGCGCCGGGCGGTCACCCGTCCGTGGCAGCGCGACGGTCCTGCTCAGCCGATGCGGTCGGCGGCCGAGTAGACCACCATCCGGTCGTCGCGCACCCAGCCCACCAGGGTGAGCCCGAAGCGGTCCGCGAGGGCGGCCGCAAGACTGGACGGCGCGCCGACGGCCGCGATCGCGACGATCCCGGCGAGCACCGCCTTCTGCACGATCTCGTACCCCACCCGGCCACTGACCGCGAGCACCGTTCCCCGGGTTGCTTCGTGATCCAGCAGCCGGCGTCCCACGACCTTGTCCACGGCGTTGTGCCGGCCGACGTCCTCGCGAACCACCAGTGAGTCGCCGGTGCTGGTGAACAGGCCGGCGCCGTGCAGGCCCCCGGTGCGGTCGAACACCTGTTGCCCCTCACGCAGCAGGTGGGGCAGCCGGGTCACCACCTCACGGGCGAGCACCGGTTCGCCGGGCACCGGAACCCCTCCGAGCTCGGCAACCGAGTCGAGGCTCTCGCGCCCGCAGACCCCGCAGGCGGCCGACATGGTGAGCGACCGGCCGGGGGGCGCCGACATCGGCACGGCGTCCAGGGTGACGGTGACGACGTTGTAGGTCTGATCGGGGGTGAGGTCGGTGTCGGTGCAGTACGCCACCGACCTGATCCCGGCGCCCGCGAGCAGGCCTTCCGCATGCACGAGCCCGGCCGCGAGCTCGAAGTCGTGCCCGGGGGTGCGCATGGTGACCAGGTACCGGTGCGCGACCCGGCCGGGCCAGGCCAGCCGGAGCTCGAGCGGCTCCTCGGTCGCGAGCCGGTCCTCGTGCCGGACAGGGGTGGCGCCACGCCAGTCGACGACCCGTACGCGGGTGGACGGTCCTGGCCGGCGGTCGTTGCGCACACCGCCACCCTAGGGACGTCAGCCCGGCACCGCCCCATGCGGCGGATCGACGGCGGGCAGCCACGACTCGTCCCAGGCGAACCATGCCGACCCGGTCCCGTGCAGCAGGTCGGCCAACGGGTAGACCTCGAGGAAGGGGGAGACCGGAACGTCGTCGAGCGACACGAACCGCAGCGCGCTGCTCTCGCCGTCAAGGGCTTCGAGCCGGCCGCCCAGCACCGAGCAGACGAAAGCCGAGCTGGTGACCTCGACGACGTCGGAGTTCGGATAGACGATGTGGTGTGGTCCGATGACGCCGGCCAGCCGGTGCGGACGCACGACCAGACCGGTCTCCTCGTGCACCTCGCGGACCACGGTCCGCGCCGGCGGCTCGCCGGGGTCGACCGTGCCGCCCGGCAGACCCCAGGTGCCGGTGTCACTGCGCTGTTGCAGCAGCAGGCGTCCCTGACCGTCGACCACCAGGCCGGCCACTCCCGGCACGAGCACCAGGTCGTGACCGACGCTCCTGCGCAGGGACGCGAGATAGTCGCTGATCGGCACCTCAGCCGAGCCACCGCTCGCGTACGGCCAGCGCCCGGCGCAGGTCATCCGAGCCGTCGGCGACGCGACGCCGCACCGAGCTGTCGACCGAGGGGTCGTCGACGAGCCGCCGTGCCTGGACGAGCGTCTGCCACTGCACCGCATACGCCGGGTACGCCTCGCCCACCGCCTCGGCCACGACCCAGCCCTGCCGGATGGCACCGGTCGCGGGCATCTCGGCGAAGTAGCGCTCGACGTACGCGTCGGTCACCGCTGCCTGCTCGGGCCACCAGAAGTTCTCGCACGCCGCGTAGAGGACGGCGTTGGACACGTCGGCGTCCTGCGTCATCAGCCGCCACGCTGCCGCCTTGGCGCTCGGGTCGGGTCGTGCCGCCCGGCAGCCGGCGGCGTAGGTCTCACCCGCGTTGGTGCGGTCCAGGGCGAACTCGGCATCGATGCGGTCGCCGTCGACGGCGCCCCAGCGCGCGGCCTGCAGGAGGGTGCGCCACCGCATCTCGGCGTCCATCTCCAGCCCGGCCGGTGCGTCACCGCCCAGCCAGGCGACGAGCTCGGCGGCATCGCCGGTGGCCGTGACGAACGCCCTGGCGGCGGCGAGCTGGACGCCCGAGCCCGGTACTGCCGACGACATCCGCGTCCGCAGGGCGCCGGCCACCCGGTCGCGCGCCGCGGCGTCGCCGCCAAGAGCACGCCCCACGACGTCGACGGTGGCGAACGTCGCGAGCGACCGGAGGCCGATCTCACGGTCCTCGGCCACCAGAGCTCCCACCACCAGGTCGAGGGCGACCGCAGGATCGAGCTCGGCGTCCTCGAACGCATCGCGCAGGGCCAGCCAGATCGAGCCGCGGGTCACCGGGTCGGCGACCGCCCCCAGCCGCGCGGGGAGCAACGCCATCGTGGCCGGGTCGAAGCGGATCCTTGCCCAGGTCTCGTCCCGGGCGTCGGGCACGAGCAGCGCGCCGGGCGCCGTGGCCAGCGGAAGCGGTGTGCGGTCGTCGACGACCTGCAAAGGCGCGGCCGTCACGGTGTCGTCGGAGTCGATGCGGTGCACGGTGATCCCGTGCGGACGGGCACCGGGCCCGGCCCCTGCCGGCGGCGTGCGGACAAGCTCGTCGCCGACGACTCGCAGGGTGTCGGCGCCCGACTCGCGCAGCCACACCTGCGCCCAGCCCGTCAGGTCGCGGTCGCCCGCCCGGTCCCACGCGGCCAGCAGGTCGGTCAGCTCGGCGTTCCCGTACGCGTGCCCGCGCAGGTGGTCGCGGACTCCGGCGAGAAACGTGTCGTCGCCCAGCCACGCCGCCAGCTGCTTGAGCACCGCAGCGCCCTTGGCGTACGAGATGCCGTCGAAGTCCTGGAGGGCCGTCTGGGCATCGGCCGCGCCGTTGCCGGCGACCGGGTGCGTCGACGGCCGAAGGTCGGCACGCAGCCCCCAATGCTTGCGGTGGTAGGCGAACTCGACCCACGCGTCCGAGAAGCCGGTCACCTCGTCGGTGACCCGGAAGCCCATGTAGTCGGCGAAGGACTCGTTGAGCCACAGGTCGTCCCACCACCGCATGGTGACGAGGTCGCCGAACCACATGTGCGCCATCTCGTGCACGATCACCACCGCGCGGGAGGTGCGCTCGCTGGTGGGGACGGGGCCGCGGAAGATCATCGAGTCGCGCAGCGTCACGCAACCAGGGTTCTCCATCGCACCGGCGTTGAACTCCGGCACGAAGACCTGGTGGTAGTCGCCGAAGGGGTAACGGATGCCGAACATCGCATGGAAGCGGTCGAGCGCTGTCGAGGTCACGCCGAGGATCTCGTCCAGGTCCTCGTCCAGCCCGGCGGCCAGCGACTGCTTGACGTGCACACCCAGCCGGATGCCGTCGTGCTCGGCGAGCCGGGAGTGATAGGGGCCGGCGACGACGGTGACGAAGTACGTGGACAGGGGCGCCGTCTCGGCCAGCTCCCACGTCACGACCCGTTGGCTGCCGACCCCGCCGCCGATCCCGCCGCCCACCCCGCCGCCGACCCCGCCGCCGACCCCGCCGCCGACCTCGCCGCCGATGGGGGTGGCGCGACCGTTGCCCACGACGGTCCAGGCCGCCGGCGCGCTCACGCGTACCCGGTAGGGAGCCTTGAGGTCTGGCTGGTCGAAGCAGGCGAAGGAGCGGGGCGCGGCGTCCAGGAACGACATCATGTAGAGGTAGGTCTCGCCGTCGGCGGGGTCCACCGCACGATGCAGACCCTCGCCGTCGTGGCTGTAGGCCATGTCGGCGCTCACCGCGAGGGTGTGCGGACCGGCAGCCAGCTGCCGCAGGGGGAAGCGGCCGCCGTCGAGGAGTGCGGGGTCGAGCCGGACACCGTCGAGCGTCACCTCGTGCAGCCGCTCCGGCTGTACGTCGACGAACGTGTCACCCGCCGCCAGTGTCGTGAACCGGATCGTCGTGCGTGAGCCGAACGCCGAGTCGCCGGCGTCGAGGTCGAGATCGAGGTGCATCGAGTCGACCGCGACGCTGCGGGCGCGAGCTCTCGCCTCGGAGACGGTGAGGCTGCGCATGGCCGTCAGCCTAGGGCTGCGACCATGACCGCGTGGCCGACTGGGTGGCGTACGCGCTGATGGCCGGGGCGCTTGCCGGTGCGGCGTGGTCAGGAGTGCTGCTGGTCCTCGGCCGTCCGATGAACGACCCCTTGTTCTGGCTGCTGGCCGTGGTGGAGCTGGGCCTGGTGGTGGAGCTGATTGCCGGCAGCATCGCCCTGGCCCTGACCGAGCGTGAGGTCGACGGAGTCACCTTCATCGGCTACCTCGCGACTGTCTGGCTGGTGCTGCCGTTCGGGGTGGCGTGGGCCGCCTCGGAGAAGACCAGGTGGGGGACCGGCGTCCTGGTGCTTGCCTGCATCACCGTGACCGTGATGGTGCTGCGGCTGCACCAGCTCTGGAACGGTCTGTGACCGAGCCGGCGACCCGTCAGGGGCCGGGCCGCCTGCTGGTCGCGGTGTATGCGGTATTCGCACTCTCGGCCTCGGCGCGCTCCGGGGTGCAGATCGCGACGGAGTTCTCCGAGGCACGGGTGGCGTACGCGCTGTCGGGGGTCGCAGCAGCCGTCTACCTGGTGGCGACGGTGGCGCTGGTACGAGGCGGCGCCGTTGCGCGACGGGTGGCGGCTATCGCGATCGCGGTCGAGCTTGTCGGCGTGCTCGTCGTGGGGACACTCACCGTGGTGGACGGCGACCTGTTCCCGGACGAGACCGTGTGGTCCGGGTACGGCTCGGGTTACGGCTATGTGCCGCTGGTCCTGCCGATACTCGGTCTGGCCTGGGTGTGGCACACCCGTACCCGGGAGGGTGACGGAACCGGATGACGCGCTGGGCCGTCTCATTGCCGCAATGCCCCGCTGGCCCCTGCTCGGCCTCGCGGGCGACGCTCGTTTCTGGAGGCGAGATCGATGACTGCCACTTCTGCCCGTAGGCGCCCGTTTCGCGTCGCTGCGGCGGTGACCGGTCTGCTCACCGTGCCGCTGCTGGCTACGGCCTGCGCGGACCAGGGGGGCGACGACGGCTCGTCGGCATCCAGTGCCGACTCCTCGGGCGCGGAGTCGGGTGGGGAGGGCAGGCCGATGATCGATCCCGCCTGCCCCGACGGGCTCACCGCCGACGACCTGACCGAGGGCGTCGACTACCCCGCGGCCGACGTCGACGGCGACGGCGAGCCCGACAGCATCAGCCTCGGGATGGTCACCGGCGGGGGAGCGGAGTGCCCCGCGGCGTTGGTGGTGACCACGGCGACGGGGACGGCTGCCGCCGCCGTGACCGACCTGCAGGCCGTACCGCCGAAGGCATTCATTCCTGGGGGAGCGGCCCAGGTCGGAGATGACCAGGTGATCGCCGCACCCGTGTCGTGGTCCCTCCGTGGCGGTGGCGAAGTGGGACTGTTCACGCTGGTCGACGGGGTGCTGACCCCGGTCGAGGACGGATCGGGCCAGCCGTGGACGGTCGTCGCCACCGTCGACGACGCCGGCGGCATGCCACAGAGCATCGACTGCTCCGACGGCGGTCTCACGCACGTCGAGATGAGCAGCGACGGGCTCGGCGGGCCTGTCCATGAGCGGGTGGTGCACTACACGCTCGACGGCGCGCAGCTGACCAAGGAGGGAGCCGCGAGCAGCACCTCCGACGAGGCGGAGCTCGCCCGCGGTCTGCACATCTTCGCTTCGTGCTGACCCGGTGAACGGAGGCCGGGCTGCGAATCTCGGTGGAAGTGGCACGATTCGTTGATGTCCGAAACCACCGTGAGCGGCTCCCCGGGCCTGACGACGTACCGGGCCAGGCGTTCGGTCGTCGCGGCCGGAGGCGTCCGTGGCGTCGCCCTGATGCTGCACGGCGGCCGCCAGCAGGACGAGCGCGCGGTCGAGCGCACGAGCACGTCGTGGTGGCGGATGGCCGCTCTGGCCCGGACGCTGTCGCGAGCCGCTGCGCCCCGGGGGGTCGCGGTCGAGCTGTTGCGCTACCGGGCCCGTGGGTGGAACGCCCGACCTGGGCACGAGCCCGCACCGGTCGTTGACGGCAGATGGGCGCTCGAGCAGGTGCGGGAACGGTACGGACAGGCGCCCATCGTGCTGGTGGGGCACTCGATGGGCGGTCGCACCGCCTGTGCACTCGCCGACGCCGAGGGAGTCTCGGGGGTCGTGGCCCTGGCGCCGTGGCTGCCGCCGGGGGAGCCGGTGGCTCCGGCCAGCGGCCAGCGGTTGGTGCTGGCGCACGGACAGGCCGACCGCTGGACGTCATCGGCGGGGAGTCTCGACTGGTCGCGACGCGCTCGCCGCGCCGGTGCCCGCGTCGCGCGCTACGACCTCGGGCCGGTCGGGCACTTCATGTTGTCGCAGGTGGGGCAGTGGAACGGCCTCGTCCGCGCTGCCGCGCTCGGCCTCCTGGGCGTGGGCACGCTGCCGGCCGAGGTGGTCACTGCCTTCGACGCGACCGGCGACGACGGGCTGCAGTTTCCACCCACCTGGTAGCCGCCGACCCCACCCCTTTGCGACGATCCGCGAGTTCTGCAGGCCCGACCGCCCGCCCCTCGACGTCGATCCGCGAGTTCTGCAGGCCCGACCGCCCGCCCGGCCCCCGGCGACGATCCGCGAGTTCTGCCGGCTGGTACCGAGGCGGGCGACCTCCCGTCGACGTACAGGATGTCCGCGAGGGCTAGTCCCGCCCCATCCGTCACCAAGTCATCGATGTATCGGCATGACTCAGCCGCAAGGCTGAGCCGGCCCGACTCCAGGCCGTCGAGATCCGAGCTCGACCAGTACGGGAACCTGCTGCGCCAGCCGGACGCCCGCCGCACGCCGGTGTCAACCCCGACGAGGCCTTCTGCGTCCCCCCGACTCGACGCAGCGGTACAAGCCCTGACACCGCCTTGGTCACACCTGTCCCCGCCTATGCAGCGAAAATGTCGCTTCTGTAGCGCTGCAGCGCCCTACAAGCGAGGTTTTCGCAGCCCACCCTGCGAAAGCTCGGCCGGGAACCCGCGTCTCGATCGCGCTGGCCGCGTCATCGCTCCTCCACGTCGTCCAGGTCGCGCTGGGCGCGCGCGACGGCATCACGGGCCCCCCGGACGGCCTTCTCCGCGCGGTCCCGGTTGGCTTGCAGTTCGTGGTGCTCGGCCTCGGCGTCGGCGACCTGCGCAGTGACCTGGGCCGACTCGGCCTGCAGCGCCTCCAGCCGATTCTGCAGAGCCGACATTCGCTCGGCCAGGCCGCTCAGCTGCTGCTCCCGTTCCATGAGCGCGCTCTCCGCGCGAGCAGCGCTCTCCTCGGCCGCTTCGACGGCCGCCCGTGCCTCCTCGCGACGACGCTCCCGAGCGACCGCGAGCTCGTCCCGGCCCTCAGGGGCGGTACGTCCCGTCGGAGTGCGAGCGGCGCTCGCCCTGCCGCCTGAGCGTCCGGTCGCGGCTCGCTTCTGCTTGCCGCCTGGGGTCGTGGGGGCGATCCGGGAACCGGCCACCGCCGCGGACACCGATCCCTGTCCCATCCCGACGTACGAGAGCGCCGTGGCCAACCTGCCGCTGAGCAGGGCCTGCCCTGCCTCCTCGTCCGCGACCGCGGCACGCAACGTCTCCTCCACCTGCCCCGCAACGGTGTCGCTCACCGGACGACCCAGCTCGTTCCCGAGGTCGGTGACCTGGCCGGAGAAGGCACGAACCACCTGTTGACGCTGACGGGTGAGCGCACGCAATTGCTCTCCGTCAAGGCTGTCCTGGGCGGCCCGAAGCTCGGCGCCGAGGTCGACCAGCTGTCCGACCGCGGCCGTCCGCCGCCGGGCCAGCTGGTTCAGCAACCATGCGGCGACAGTCGGTCTGGGCAGCGACGCGACCTCTCGGGCGAGGTCGCGCTCACCGTCCGTCCTCAGGCCCCTCGCCATCGCATCGCGTGCGGCGACGAAGTCCTCGGGCGGCAGCGCGTACAGCTCGTCGGCGACGTCGCCGAGCCGCGCGCCGAGATCATCCGCCATGCCCGCGATCCTTCCAGCCCGGTCCCTGACTGGGCGAGTGATCGTGCATCGGGTGGACAGGGATGCCATGATGAAGGAGCTGACGCCCTGGTCCCCGGCTTCCCTCAGCACCAGCCCCCCGGGAAAGGGCGTCAATGACCACACCTGCCACCACGCGTCCGAGCGATGCCCCCGACCTGCGTCCGGCCTCGTCGACGTCGCGACCCGCCGAGCGGTTCGTGAGCCTCTACACCGACCTGGCACGCGAGGTCCGGGAACGCGGCCTGCTGAACCGCCGGTACAGCTACTACTGGACCCGCATAGCACTGGCCGTGGTGGCGTTCGCCGCCATCTGGGCCGGCGTGTTCCTCCTCGGCGACACCTGGTGGCAGCTCGCGCTTGCCGCCGCCCTGGGCATCGTCGTCACGCAGTTCGGCTTCCTCGGGCACGACGGCGCACACCACCAGATGTTCCGCTCACCCGCCTGGAACGAGTGGACCGCCCGTGTCATGTCCGGCGTGTTCGTCGGTCTCAGCTACGGCTGGTGGAAGTCCAAGCACAACCGCCATCACGCTGCACCCAACCAGGAGGGCCGCGACCCCGACATAGCCCCGGGTGCGATCGCGTTCACTCCGACCGCCCTCAACGAGCGCACGGGACTCGGCGGCTGGCTCGCCCGGCGCCAGGGCTGGTTCTTCTTCCCCCTGCTGCTGCTGGAAGGGCTGAACCTGCACATGGCGAGCGTCATGACCGTGCTGCGGCCCGGCTCGGTGCCGCACCGCCGGACCGAGGCGGCGATGGTGATCGCCCGGTTGGCAGCACTCGTGGTCGTGGTGTTCCTGGTGCTCCCACCAGGCAAGGCGGGAGCCTTCATCGCGCTGCAGATGGGTGTGTTCGGCCTGTGTCTGGGCGCGTCCTTCGCCCCCAACCACAAAGGCATGCCCATCGTTCCCGCCACCATGAAGCTGGACTTCCTGCGCCGGCAGGTGATGATGTCTCGCAACGTCCGAGGGTCGTTCCTCGTCGACTTCTTCATGGGCGGGCTGAACTACCAGATCGAGCACCACCTCTTCCCCAGCATGCCCCGCCCCAACCTCAAGAGGGTCCAGCCACTCGTCCGCGCCTACTGCGCCGAGCACGGCGTCGCGTACACCGAGGTCGGCTTGTTCACCTCGTACGGGATCGTCGTCCGCTACCTGAACAATGTCGGTCTGCGAGCGCGCGACCCGTTCAACTGCCCACTGGCCGGCCAGCTGCGCGGCTGAGTGTGGGGCAGATCCCCGGGCGCGGACTGCGGTGGCCGGCTCGCGCCGTCGATGTGGTGCGATGTGCCGGTGAACCCGCCAGACGACCAGCTCGACCGCAGCATCCTGCCCATCGACGTCCACACCTCGACGGGCGAGCTGGGATCCCCGGTCACGGCGCTGGCCGACAACTCCCCGGCGCCGTCTCCGATCCGCCCCGTACGTCCGCCGGCGGGTGCTCCCCACGTGCTGGTCGTCCTCATCGACGACATGGGTTTCGGCGCCTCCAGCCCGTACGGCGGCCCGTGCGAGATGCCGACAGCCGAGCGGCTGTCGGCGGGTGGGCTGCGCTACAGCCGGTTCCACGTCACCGCACTGTGCTCACCGACCAGGCAGGCGCTGCTGACCGGACGCAACCACCACTCCGTGGGCATGGGGGTGACCACGGAGATGTCGACCAGCGAGCCCGGCTACACCGGCTACCGGCCGGCGAGCGCGGCGACGCTGGCTCAGATCCTCGGCGGCAACGGCTACAGCACGGCCGCGTTCGGCAAGTGGCACCAGACCCCTCCGGTGGAGATCAGCCCGTCCGGTCCGTTCACGCGCTGGCCGACCGGTGAGGGGTTCGACGCGTTCTACGGGTTCATGGGCGCGGAGATGAACCACTGGTACCCCCAGCTGTACGACGGCACCACCCCGGTCGAGCCGGAGCGGCTGCCGGAGGACGGCTACCACCTCACCGAGGACCTGGTCGACCGGGCGGTGCAGTGGGTCAGCACGCAGCAGGCGTTGACCCCGGACAAGCCCTTCTTCTGCTACCTCGCGCTGGGGGCGACGCACGCGCCCTTCCACGTCGGCCAGGAGTGGATCGACAAGTACGCCGGACGCTTCGACTCCGGCTGGGACCAGCAGCGGGAGCAGACGCTCGCCCGGCAGAAGGGGCTCGGCATCGTCCCCGAGTCGACCGTCCTCGCCCCATGGGCGGCCGGGGTGCCGCACTGGGACGAGCTCGACCCGGCCGAGCGGCGCGTCGCCGCGCGGTTCATGGAGACCTACGCGGGCTTCGCCGAGCACGCGGACGTCCAGGTGGGCCGGCTCGTCGACACGCTCGAGCAGCTCGGAGTCCTTGACGACACGCTGGTGCTGTACCTGCTCGGTGACAACGGTGCCTCGGGGGAGGGGGGACCGGAGGGCACCATCCGCGAGCACCTGGTCGGACACGGCTTCGCCGACGACACCGCCGACATGGATGCGCGGCGCGACTCGATCGGGGACCCCACCACGTACCCCATCTACCCCGTCGGCTGGGCGCTGGCGATGAACACGCCGTACCAGTGGACCAAGCAGGTCGCGTCGCACTACGGCGGGACGCGCGACGGCATGATCGTGCACTGGCCGGGAGGCATGGACGCCCGCGGGCAGGTGCGGCATCAGTGGCACCACGTGATCGACGTGGTCCCGACGGTCCTGGACGCGGTCGGCGTGCCGCACCCGGCGACCGTCGGGGGAGTCGACCAGCAGGCGATCGAGGGCACCAGCCTGCGGTACTCCTTCGACGCTCCGGACGCGCCGGACCGCCGCACCACCCAGTACTTCGAGATCGTCGGGAACCGCGGCATCTACCACCGGGGATGGACGGCGACCACGCGGCACGGCACCCCGTGGCTCATGGTCGACGGGGGAGACCGCCCGTTCGAGGACGACGTATGGGAGCTGTACGACACGACGACGGACTGGAGCCAGGCGCGTGACCTCGCGCGCGAGCTGCCCGGCCGGCTCGCCGAGCTCAGGGAGCTGTTCGTCATCGAGGCCGGCCGGCACCAGGTCTTCCCGCTCGACGACCGGGTGACCGAGCGGGAGAACGCCGCGGTCGCGGGGCGGCTGGACCTGCACGCGGGGCGCACCACGATCACCTTCGGCCCCCAGGTGGCACGCCTGACCGAGGATGCGGCGCCCAACGTCAAGAACCGCTCGCACACCGTGACCATCCACGTGGAGGCACTCGGCCACGACGACAGCGGCGTGCTGGTTGCGCAGGGTGGCCGCTTCGGCGGATGGTCGCTGTACTGCATCGACGGCGTCCTGCACTATGCGTACAACCGCTATGGCCGTGACCTCACCACCGTGCGAGCCGACCGGGGAATCGCGTCGGGGCCGCACGAGCTGGCTGCTCGGCTGCAGTTCGACGGCAGTGTTCCGGGCGGCGGCGCACAGGTCGAGCTGCTGATCGACGGTGACGTAGTGGGCACGGACCGTCTCGAGGCGACGACCGCCTTCTACTTCGCCTTCGACGAGACCTTCAATGTGGGCGTGGACCGAGGGACGCCGGTCACTGACGACTACCCTCCGGTGCACAACGGGTTCACCGGCGACATCCACCAGGTCCGGTTCGATCTCGCTCCGGAGGATCCGCTCGAGGTCGACGTCCGTCGCCGCGTCACCACACTGGCCAGCGACTGATGGGGGCCTGCTGCTCGCCGTCGACCGGCCGGGGCGCCCCGGATGGTGTCCCGGGCCGGGTCGCTCCCCGCACCACCGGGCGAGGTGGCGGCAGCAGCGGCGCCGGCCCGGCCGACATGGTCGCCTTGGCCGGCGGGACGTTCGCGATGGGCAGCGACGACGAGTATGCCTACCCCGGCGACGGCGAGAGCCCGGTCCGCACGGTCGAGGTGGGCGACGTCTCGATCGGGCGGTACGCGGTGACCAACACCGACTGGGCTGCCTTCGTCAGTGCCACCGACCACCGATCCGATGCCGAGCGGTTCGGCTGGTCGTTCGTCTTCGGCGGGCTGCTGCCCGACGACTTCCCGCCCACTCGCGGAGTCAGCGGGGCGCCGTGGTGGCGGCAGGTCGTGGGTGCGGACTGGGCGCACCCCGAGGGACCGGGCTCCGGTATCGACGACCGCGCGGATCACCCGGTCGTGCACGTGTCGTGGCGCGATGCCGCCGCGTACGCGACGTGGCGCGGAGCCCGGCTTCCCACCGAGGCGGAGTGGGAGTACGCGGCACGCGGCGGCCTCGCCGGGGCGGTCTTCCCCTGGGGGGACGAGCGCGAGCCCGGGGGCGAGCATCGGATGAACGTCTGGCAGGGGACGTTCCCCTCGGTCAACACGTTGGCCGACGGATGGCTCGGCACCTGCCCCGTCGACGCCTTCCCGCCCAACGGCTTCGGACTGCACAACGTCTGCGGCAACGTCTGGGAATGGTGCGCCGACCGATGGCCCGGCCCGGATGACCTCCGCGCGTCCAAGGGCGGCTCGTACCTGTGCCACGAGTCGTACTGCCGGCGCTATCGCGTCGCCGCCCGGCAGGGGACCGCTGCCGACTCGTCCACCGGCAACATCGGCTTCCGCATCGCCGCCGACTAACCCGACCCCCGATGCGTCGCCAACACCCGGTGCGCCGACCCCTCCGCTCCGGTGCGCCGACCCCTCCGCCCCGGTGCGCCGATCCGCGACTTGTGCAGGCACCCCCCGGTGCGCCGACCCCTCCGCCCCGGTGCGCCGATCCGCGACTTGTGCAGGCACCGCCACCAGGTGCGCCGACCCCTCGGCCCCGGTGCGCCGATCCGCGACTTGTGCAGGCACCGCCACCAGGTGCTTCTGCTGGCGCGTCCCGCCCGGCCCGATCAGTACGAAACGGCGGCGGGCCTGACCGGTTGTCTGAGGATCGTACGCAGCTTCTCCGGGGCGACCCGGCGGAAGTCGCTGAGGTATATCTCGTGGTGCTTGCCGACCATGCCAAGACCGTTGTCCGGGATGAACCCGTCGTGCATCCGCGCCAGAACCTCGTCCTCGTCGTCGAACGAGCCGATGTGCAGCGTCTGCACGCAAAGCCCCTCCGACAGCCACTCCAGGCGGATGTCACCGAGCCGGGCCGGGCGGTCCTTGGCTCCGGCCTGCTCAACGGAGGCGTCGAACATGTGCTGATCGATCCAGTCCGGAACCATGATCATCAGCGTCCAGTCCCACCGGGACTTGTCCCGCATCGTCGTGAAGAGATCCGTGTCCTCGGCCCACCACAGACCTTCGAGGGGCATGACGACGTAGTCGCGGCCGAGGTCCCGTTTGCTGGCGAACTTGAGCTTGTAGGCCACCGGGTAGAGCGCTGTGACCGCAGCGGCGAAGGCTGATGAGGTGTTGGGATCGCCCCGGCCGTCGATCATGAGGTACTGCAGATCGGGCACCGCCACGATCCGGAACTGGCCCGGTGTGGCCCGATAGGCGTCGAGGGTTCGCTTGAAGTCCGTCTTGCTCGTCATCGGCCGCCTGGTCCGGGAGGACGATGGGCGGCTGTTCCGCGGCTCACGGCCCGGTGTCGGGCGATTGCCGCGGTCGCCAGGGCACGGGTCGGTGGAAGTGTCGGTTGCCCGCCGTTAGTCGTGATCGCTCGACGGATGCGAGCGGCAAGGGCGCCGTCGTAGAGCAGAAAGAGCTCGGTGGCGAGGGCGTCTGGCGCGACGGCGCCGGTGGCCGCGGCGAGCGCGCGCAGCCGGTCGGCGAGCAGCTCGGTGTCTGCGGCGAGCCACTGCTGTGCAGGGTGTTGCGGGTCGGTGACCTCGACGGCGGCGGCGAGAAAAGCGCAGCCGCGCGCCGTCTCCGGCTGCTGGTGGAACTCATCGAGGGCGTCGAAGACCGACACGGCGCGCTCATCCGGGTCGTCACCGCAGCGCCGCAAGGCCTCATCCCACGTCGCGCGCCACCTCTCGTGGCGCCGGCGCAGGTAGGCGGCGACGAGGTGGTCCTTGCCGGCGAAGTGTGCGTACAGCGTGGCCGGTGCGACTTCGGCACGCCGGAGCACGGCGTCGACACCCGTCGCGGCGATACCACGCTCGTAGAAGAGCTCCTCGGCGGCATCGAGCAGACGCTCCCGCGCCGGTCGCCTCACCTTCGCTCCCACCATACCCGTACTGTAACGACCACTATGTTGAAACGATCGTTTCAGTCCGGGCAGCCGGCAGTGGGGTCAAGAGCCTTGATGGCCTCCGGCACCAGTCTGATTGCGGTGTCCTACGGAGTCGTCCGCTACGGATACGGCCTGCAGCTGCCGCAGCTCGCGGGGGAGTTCTCCCTGTCGCCTCGCACCGCCGGGGCCATCGCGTCGGGCAGCTTCGTCGCGTACTGCGCGGCCGCCCTGGCGGCACAGCGGCTGATCGCGTGGCGTGGGGCCAGGGCGGTCCTGTGGCTGGCCGCCGCGCTGGCGGCGTCCGGCGCGCTGCTGGTCGCCGTGTCGTCGTCCACGCCGATGCTGGCACTCGGCGTGCTCGTTGCCGGCAGCTCCGCCGGAGCGGCATCTCCCGCCCTGGTTGTCGCAGTGGGGTGCACGGTTCGCGAGCCGCTGGTCGCCCGAGCACAGGCTGTGGTCAACGCGGGAACCGGCGTGGGCGTCGCCATCGCCGGTGCTGCGACGCTCGCCGCACCGCAGGCATGGCGCCTGGTCTGGGCCTGCGGGGCGGCCGTTGCCCTGCTCGCCGCTGCGACGGTCGACCGGCACGCGTACTGGCCGACGAACCGGCGGAGGACTGGTGCTGGCGAACCACATGGGTCGGCGGGCCCAGGCAGGACGCTGCTCCGGCCTGCCCTCGCCGCCGCCGTCGCCGGCACCGGCAGCGCAGCGGTGTGGACCTTCGGGCGCGACCTGATCACCGACACGGGTGGGCTGCCCGAGCGGACCACCGCCGCGTTGTGGTGCCTGCTCGGGACGGCAGCTGTCCTCGGCGCTTTCAGCGGTGACGCCGTCCGTCTGCTGGGAATACGGCGCGCCTGGGCACTGACTGCGACGCTGACAGCCACCGGCACAGCCATGCTTGCCCTCGCTCCCGGCCAGGTGCTGACCGCCGCCATCGCTGGGGCTGTCTTCGGCGGCGCCTACACCGCCCTCAGCGGAGTACTCATCGCCTGGGCCAGCGTCCTGCGGCCACACGCGGCCGGACAGGCCACGGCCACGCTCTTCATCGCCCTGACCGCCGGGCAGGCCGTTGGCGCCGTTGCGACCGGCGTTGTCGCCGAACGTGCCGGCGCCCCCGCCGCCTTCTGGGCCGGCGCGGCGCTCATTCTCACCGCAGCCACCATTCTCCCCAGGAGGGTGAACCCTGGCGCCACCTCCGCTGGATCGCATCGTCGGAGGGGCCTCGACGTCATTCCGGCGGAGCAGGGGACCGTTCGAGGGCGTCGCTTGACATAATGTCGCTTATCGGCGCGAGCCGCCAACTACGACCTCGCCGTTGCAGTGAGCGTCCCCGTGCTTATGGCGCCGAGATGGGGGTCGGCGAGCTGCACCGCCCTGACGTGAACTCGGTCTACCAGGGATCCGTCGTTCCCGCCCGGGCAGTCCGCCGTACCTTTCCACGTCGACGACCGCCACGCTGGTTTCGACACCTATGACATGGCCACCCAGACGGGTGACATGGCCACCCAGACGGGCACGTCGCACCACTACACCCGGTCGGCGGACGGCATGGTGCGCTACGGCGCCAGCAACTTCCGCCACATCTGGCCGGCCGAGTCCGATCTCATGGCACGTCTGGCCGGCCTCGAGCCCGTGCAGCGGGTCGGCGACTGGACCAGCCGTCCGTTCACCTCCGACAGCGAAGCTCACGTCTCCGTGTGGCGCAGCCCCTGAGGCCGGGCAGGTCTCAGTCGA
>JAQSWV010000043.1 GCA_029266455.1 Nocardioidaceae bacterium | reverse complement strand
GCAGCGCATCCCGGGTCCCGTCCTCCCCCACCACCGCACACTCCTCACCCGACAACGCCCTCGCATACGCGCTCGCCGGGCTCAACCCCCCGACCGGACCAGAGCCGGCGGAGCGCACAGAGGGGGAAGTCACAGTGGGGGTTCGTAGCCGTCAGCCAGGAGGATGGGAAAATCTTCCGGGGGCGGGGCGTCACATGCCGGTCGCAGGATCCGGTCCCCGCCGCCGCCCCGTGTCGGCCGCTCCGGCCGCTTCAGCCACCGGAGCGCCCACAAGAGCGCAGCACCGGACCCACCGCACCAACCGCGGCGGCGAACCTCCCGGCCGGCGCCTGCGCGGCGACGGCGACGGCGTCGGGCCACTCGTCGACGTCGCGGAGCGGCGACAGGCTCCCCACCTCGACGCCGGTCGCCTCGAGCGCCGCCCGCGTCAAGCGACCCGTCGACGGTGTGGACATGGCGACCCGGGTGAGCACGTCAGCCAGAGCCGGACGGGCGACCGCGAGCCCCCACCAGCCGCCGTCGGTGGCGGGGCCCAGCACTGCGTCGTGCGAGCGGGCTGCTGCGAGGGCGTCGACGAGCTTCCCCGGGGTCAGCTGGGGGGTGTCCATCCCGACCTGGAAGACGGCCGGCCTGCCCGTGGAGTCGCGCGCGGCCAACGCGTGCGCATCGGCGTGCGCGTTGGCGAGCCGCTCGGCCAGCCCGTCGCCGCGCTGCTCGAGGACGGTGACCCGCCGCAGTGCGGTCCGCACCTCGTCCTGCCGCGCCGCCTGCACCAGATCTCCCGTGACCGCCACGACCACCCGTGCGCCGCTGGCCCCGGCCGCGTCCAAGGTGTCGAGCAGAGCGGCCGCGGCGAGGTCGGCGGCCGCCCCCGGACCGATGGTCTCGGCCAGTCGAGTCTTGGCCACGCCCGGCACCGGCGACTTGGCCACCACCAGGACGATGTCGCCGGTGGGGCCGCTGACGCCGGCGCAGTCGGTCGGTGGCTGACCGGTCGAGGCCTCGCTCACCGCAGCACCCGGGCGAAGTCGCGCATGGCGCGCACGGTTCCGCTCACGCTTCCCGAGACCTTGGACTTGGTGCCCACCGCCCGCGGTCCGTACGCCACGTCGACCTCCACCAGACGCCAGCCGGCGACACCGGCCTTGAGCAGCAGCTCGAGCGGGTAGCCGAAGCGACGGTCCTCGACCTGGAGGTCCAGCAGGTCGTCGCGTCGGCTCACCCGGATCGGGGCAATGTCGTGCACGGGCAGGCGTGCCTTGCGCCGGAGCCGCCAGCAGATCACGGCGTTGCCGGCTCGTGCGTGCCACGGCCACAGGCCGGGCCCGATCGGGCGCCGGCGACCGACCGCCATCGTCGCGACGCCCGACTCCACCAGGTCGGCGAGCCCGGTCAGGTCGGCGGGGTCGAGCGACCCGTCACCGTCGATGACGCCGACCAACGGGGCGGTTGCCGCCAGCACCCCGGCGTGCACCGCCGCGCCGTAGCCCGGTCGGGGCTCGCTCACCACGGTCGCTCCATGGCTGAGCGCGACCCCCGCCGTGTCGTCCCGGGACCCGTTGTCCACCACGATCGGGTGCATGTCCGCGGGCAGGGAAGCCAGTACGGACGGGAGCGCGAGCGCCTCGTCGCGACAGGGGAGCACGACGTCGCACCTGACCGCACCGGGCCCGTCCGGGCGCTCCGCCCTGCCCGCCCGGGCGGTCATCGGGTGGGCCGGAGCCTGGCGTGCGCGAACTCGCGTAGGCCGTCCCGCGGGTCGACGGACGCGGTGAAGCCCAGACCGTCGACGGCGGCGGCCGGAGAAGCCACCACGTGGCGGACGTCGGCGGCGCGGTAACGGCCGGTCACCACGGGGTCGGGACCGCCGTGCTGCTGCGCGATCAGCGCCGCCATGGTCGCGATGTCGGTGGGCCGGCCCGAGCACACGTTGTACGGGGTGATGCCGACCGGATGGTCGCCGACCCTGTGCACGGCGGCGACGTTGGCGGCGGCGACGTCGTCGACGTGCACGAAGTCCCGCATCTGCTGGCCGTCCTCGAACACGGGCGGCCCTTCGCCACGCGCCAGCGCGGAGCGGAAGATGGCCGCGACACCGGCGTACGGGGTGTCGGCGGGCATGTCGGGGCCGTACACGTTGTGGTAGCGCAGCGCCACGCCGCGGCCGGCCTCGAGCGTGGCCCAGGCGTCGGCGTACTGCTCCTGCGCCACCTTGGAGACGGCGTAGCTGCTGCGGGGCCGGATCGGGGCGTCCTCGGTGACCAGGCCCCACCGCAGCAGTGCGTCACAGCGCGGGCAGCGTGGGTCGAAGACGCCTGCGTCCAGGTCCTCGGAGCGGCGCGGGCGCGGCGCGACCTCGCCGTGGTCCGGGCACGTGTAGCGCCCCTCCCCGTAGACCACCATCGACGACGCGAGAACCAGCCGCGTGACGCCGGCACGCGCCATCGCCGCCAGCAGAACCGCCGTGCCGAGGTCGTTGTGGGAGGCGTACCCCGGCAGGTCCTGGGCGTCCACCCCGTTGCCCACCATGGCCGCCTGATGGCAGACCACGTCGATGCCGTCGAGCAGTCGCTCGAGCGCGGCACCGTCCCGGACGTCGGCGCGCTCGACGCCGTCGGGGGCCTCGCTGTCCGCCGGATGCGCCGCCTCGATCATCTGGTCGAGACCCACGATCTCGTCACCCGTCTCGCGCAGCGAGGTCGCCACCCGGCGACCGATGAAGCCGGCCGCACCCGTCACCAGGACCCTCACGCCCCCTCCACCGTCTGTCCCAGGGTCTCCCCCGGTAGCCGGCCCGGCGGCGGGCTCGGCGGCTGGTCCGGCGGCTGGTCCGGCAGGGCCATCGGCAGGTCCATGCCGTCCAGCGCGCCCGGGCATGGGCAGTTCTGTGAGGCGGGGACCGTGGCGACCACGTGCTCGAGCAGGAGCCGCAGCCGCTCGGTGTTCTCGCCGAAGACCCGGAAGACCTCCGCCTGGTCGACCGACCCGGCCTCGTCGAGCCCCGCGTCGAGATCGGTGACGAGGGCCACCGCGGCGTAGCACATCGCCAGCTCCCGGGCGAGCACGGCCTCGGGATGCCCCGTCATGTTCACCAGCGACCACCCCTGCGCGGCGTACCACTGCGACTCTGCCCGGGTCGAGAACCTCGGGCCCTCGATCACCACCATCGCGCCGCCGTCCACGAGCTCCTCGCCCTGGCGGCGGCTGCTGCGCAGCAGGTGCTTGCGCAGTCTCGGGCAGTACGGGTCGGCGAACCCGACGTGGCGGGCACCCGAGTCGTAGTAGGTCTGCACCCGGCCGGTCGTGCGGTCCACCAGCTGGTCGGGCACGACCAGCGTCCCGGGGCCCAGCTCGGGGCGCAGGCTGCCCACCGCGCAGGGCGCGACGACCTGGCGCACGCCGAGCGAGCGCAGCGCCCACAGGTTCGCCCGGTAGTTGACCCGGTGGGCGGGATAGGCGTGCCGGCGGCCGTGGCGGGGCAGGAACGCCACCGCCCGCCTGCAGTTCCCGACCGACAGGGCGCCGATCGAGACGGGCGCCGAGGGCGCGCCGTACGGGGTCGCGACGTCGACCTCGCGGACGTCGGACAGGAACGAATAGAAGCCGGACCCGCCGATGACCGCGACGTCGGGACGGTCGCCGGCCGTGTCCTCGGCGCTCTGGTCGCTCACGCGGGTCAAGTCTGCCAAGGATCACCCCAGGTCTCGCAGCGGCGCGGCCAGCTCGGTGGCGAAGAACTCGAAGAACCCGTCGACGTCGGGGCCCGCGTTGATCAGCGCGAGGTGGTCGAAGCCTGCGTCGGCGAACTGCTCTGCCACCTGCAGGTGCCGCGCGGCGTCCGGGCCGCAGCCGAACATCTCCCGCACGTGGTCGGGGGTGATGTAGGCGGTCGCCGCCTCGAAGTTGATGGGGTTGGGCAGCTCGGCCTGGACCTTCCAGCCGGTCAGGCCGAAGCGGAAGAGCCGGTGTGCCGACTCGGCCGCCTCCTGCTCGGTGGGAGCCCATGCCAGCGGCACCTCGCCGTAGCGCGGGCCGGTGCCACCCGCCTTCGCGTACGCCTCGGTCAGCTCCGGCTTGGGCTCGGTGGCGAAGATGCCGTCGGCCAGCTCGGCGGCCATCTCGACCGCGCGCTCGCCGCCCACCGCGACGACCAGCGGCGGCAGCTCGGCGGGCAGGTCGAACACACGCGCGTCGTCGAGCGACAGGTGCTTGCCCTCGTACGACTGGTACCCGCCGGACCACAGCAGCCGGATGATGTCGATGGCCTCACGGAACATCTCCTGCCGCACCGACACAGAGGGCCACCCGCCGCCGACGACGTGCTCGTTCAGTCGCTCGCCGGAGCCGAGCCCGAGGGTGAACCGGCCGTCGGACAGCAGCGCCGTCGTGGCAGCGGCCTGCGCGACGATCGCCGGGTGGTAGCGCAGAAACGGGCACGTCACCCCCGTCGCCAGCCCGATCCGCTCCGTCCGTGCCGCGGCGGCCGCGAGCATCGACCAGGCGAAGCCGGAGTGCTGCTGGCTGTACAGCCAGGGGTGGTAGTGGTCGCTGACCTCGACGAAGTCGAAGCCCGCCTCCTCGGCGCGCACGGCCTGGCGCACCACCTCCTGCGGCGAGAACGCCTCCGCGATGAGCTTGAAACCAATCTTCACCCTGCCTGACCTCCCGTTCTGGTGGGATCGCGGTGAGATGCCGGTGGGCCGGGTGCCGTGGGGGCCGGGTGCCCACCGGGCCAGGTTCGGTCACGAGCGCCCGGGCTGCACGCCGAGACCCGTCACCTAGTCTCGTCGACGTGCGCCTCACCACGACCGTCGACTGGCTGATGGACAAGACGGTCGTGCCGGGGTACAGCCGCCTCGGGCCAGCGGTGCGGAGGGCCTGGTGGCCCGCCGACCCTGCTCCGGACGCGCTCGTCGGCCGTCACGTCGTGGTGACCGGGGCGAGCTCGGGGCTCGGCGAGGCCGCCGTGGTGGGGCTGGCCCGGCTCGGCGCGACCGTGCACATGCTCGGGCGCCGCCAGGACCGGCTGGACGACTCGGCCGCCAGGGTGCGGGACCGGCTGGCCGCGCCCGGCACGCCGGCGGCCGACCTGGTGAGCGAGGTGTGCGACGTCAGCGACCTCGACGCCGTGCGGGCCTACGCTGCGGGTCTCGCCGACCAGATCGACGCCCTGCACGGGCTGGTGCACGGGGCCGGCGTACTGCCGCCGGAGCGTGCCGAGTCGGCCCAGGGACATGAGCTGGTCTATGCCACACACGTCCTCGGACCGTTCCTGCTCACCGCGCTGCTGCGTCGGCTGCTGCGCGAGGACGGCGACGCGCGCGTGGTCTGGGTGTCGTCGGGGGGCATGTACACGCGCAACCTGGACGCATCCGACCCCGAGGGCACCGCGCGCGAGTTCTCCGGTACGGACGCCTACGCGCGCACCAAGCGGATGCAGGTGGTGCTGGCCGAGATGTGGGCCGAGCGGCTGCGCACCGACCAGATCGCCGTGCACTCGATGCACCCCGGCTGGGCAGCAACCCCCGGGCTCACGGAGTCGCTGGCCGGCTTCGCCAAAGTGGCCGGCCCGCTGCTGCGGACGCCCGAGCAGGGTGCCGACACCATCGTCTGGCTGGCCGCCGCCGGGCCGGCGTCGGTGACCGGCGGCTGCAGTGGCGCCTTCTGGTCGGACCGGCACCCGCGGTCGAAGACGTTCCTACCCGCGGTCAAGGCCTCGCCGGACGAGCGCGCCAAGCTGTGGGCTGCCGTGACCGAGGCAGTCGGCACCGAGCCGTACTGACGATGCGCCGAGGTCGAGGGTGAGCGCACGCCCGGCTGTCCGCGGGCGGAGGCCGGACGCCGAGTGGGTCGCCGTCGCGCTGGTCGCCGGCCTGATCGCCCTCGCCTTCGCCGCCGAGCCGCTCGGCATGTGGGGCGGCAACGTGCACCAGTGGCTACCGCCGATGAGTGCGCACTTCGACCCCGAGCTGCACGGCTGGCTGCTGCTTCCCCTGGTCGTCGCGGTGACGACAGTGGCGTACGGGCAGCGGCTGGCCGCGAGGCTGCCCTGGCGAGGCGTGCTCGGTCTGACCTGGGTCGTGGGCGTGCTGTGGGGGTTCGGGCTGGCGCTGGGCCGGGGCTGGCAGGAGGGGATCGTCGCGCCCTTGGCCGACCAGGACGAGTACCTGGTCGACGTACCCCGGGCCTCCGATATGGGGGTGGCGGAGGTGCTCCGCGACTACACCGACTACATCCTCCTCGCCGTCGACGACCACTGGGCGACGCACAACTCGGGTCATCCCCCACTGCCGCTGCTGTTCTACACCGGTCTGGACAGGATCGGGCTCGGCGGCTCACAGGCCAGCGGCCTGGTGACCGCCGCCACCGGGTCGACAGCGGTGGTCGCAGTGCTCGTCACCATCCGGGTGCTGGGCGACGAGCGCCGGGCGCGCACCGCGGCGCCGTTCCTGGCCCTCAGCCCGCTGGTGATCTGGATCTGGATCTCGGCCGACGGCGCGTTCGCGGCGGTGGTCGCCGGCGGCATCGCGGTCCTGGCCCTCGCCGCGGTCTCGCCGCGGCCGGGACGGGCCTTCGCGCTGGCGGTGGCGGCCGGACTTCTTCTCGGCATCGGGTTGTTCCTGTCGTACGGGCTGGTGCTGATGAGTCCGATCGCGGTCGCCGTGCTGATCGCGGCGCGTCAGTGGCGCCCGCTGCTGCCGGCAGCACTGGCCGCACTGGCGGTCGTGGGGGCGTTCGCCCTGGTCGGCTTCTTTTGGTACGAGGCCCAGCAGATCCTCGTCACCCGCTACTACGAGGGAAAGGGCGCCGACCGCCCGTTCAGCTACTGGGTGTGGGGCAACCTCGCGGTGGCGGCGATAGCCCTCGGCCCGGCGGTATGGGCGGCGGGTGGCGCGGCGGCCCGGCAGGTGCGCCGGGCCCCGTGGGCGGCGCTGCGCGGCCGCTCGGGAGCACTGTGGCTGGTAGCGGGCGCGGCCGTCGCCGTGCTCAGCGCCGACCTGTCGATGCTGAGCAAGTCCGAGGTGGAGCGGATCTGGCTGCCGTTCATGGTCTGGCTGGTGCCGCTGACCGCACAGCTGCGGGTCGACGAACGCCGGCGATGGCTCGCGCTGCAGGCAGCCTGGGCACTCGCAGTGTGTGTGGTGTTCCGGACGACCTGGTGATCGTCCGGCGGGGCTCCTGGCCGAGCGACGGCCGACCGTGGACGAGCTCCGCTCAGAGGGCCGTCATCTTGGGGCACGGCAGCGTGATCCGCTCGATCTGCGGGGAGAAGTCGACCCGTACCGCGAGCCTTCCCTCCAAGGCCACCACGCGGCCGATGCCGAACGTGTCATGCATCACCCGGTCGCCCACCTCGTACTCCTCGAGCTCAGGGACGTCGGGAGCCTTGAAGGGACTGTTGGGCAGGTAGCGCCGGGTCACGGCTTTCTTCGCATCATCATTCCCAGTGTCCCCCCTGACGCGCCCTCTGCATAGCCCGAAGCACCCGAAACGCCACATTGGGCGCTGAGCCGCGTCTGCACGTGGCGGTGACAGGCCTCCTCAACGCTCCGACGCAGGCAGGTCCAGCGTGGCCCAGACCGCACGCCATACCCGTTTCGGCGACTCGCCCGAGGCCAGCGCCTGCTCCACCGTGCGCCCGTCGAGCTCGGCGATCACCTGCTGGCGTGACCACACCTGCGCGTACCCGTCGCCGAGGTGCTGCTGCATCCGCGACCAGAACTCGGAGTACCTCATCGCGCCAGTATGCGGGGGCGTGCCCCGGTTTCGACGCCGCGATCACCGCAGCAGCAGCTGACCGAACCGGCGGGAGGCGACGACAAGGCCGAGCGACCCGAGTGCGAGCAGGTAGGCCACGGCCACGCACATGTCCCAGCCGAGCGCGCCTGTCGACAACCCACGACACAGCACCACGCCCTGGTACAGCGGGGTCGCCTGGACCACCCACTGCATTGCGCCCGGGTACCGCTCGAGCGGGAAGAACGTGGCCGAGAACAAGAACATGGGCAGGATCGCGAGCGTGATGAAGTCGAAGTCCTGCCAGGACCGCATCCACGTGGTGAGGGCCATGCCGGCGCCACCGAAGGCGAAACCGATCAGGACCGCGGCCGGCGCGGCGAGCAGCGCCCACCATGACGACACCAGACCGAGCGCGGCCATCACGACCACGAAGGCCACGGCGTAGAGCGAGGCACGCATCAGCGCGAAGGCCAGCTCGCCCATGGCGACGTCACGCGGCCGCAGCGGAGTGGCCAGGACGCCGTCGTAGACCTTCTGGTACCTCAGCTTGAAGAAGACGCCGAAGGTGGTGTCGAAAAGAGCGCCGTTCATGGCCGAGGCGGCCAGCATCGCCGGGGCCACGAACTCGGTGTAGGAGACCGCGCGTCCGTCGGGCAGGACGAACTCCCCGACCAGCTGCTCGATCCCGACGCCGATGGACAGCAGGTACAGCAGCGGCTCGAGAAAGCCGGTCACGAAGATGACCCAGTCGCGGCGGTAGACGACGACGTTGCGCTCGACCAGAGGCCAGGCGGGCGTGGCGCCGGCTCGCCGGGGAAGGATCCGCAGATCGGTGGAGGTCACGGTCACCTCCCACCGAGCCGTCGGGCGAGCAGGCGGTCGGCGAACCAGCCGCCGACGATCAGCCACACCACCAGGTACGCAACGTGCACGAGGTCCGGCCAGGCCTCGGGCGCGCCCAGCACCAGGCCCCGTACCAGCTCGACGCCGTGGTACAGCGGCATCAGCTGGGCGAGCCACTGCAGCGGGTCGGGCAGCTGCGCGACCGGGAAGAAGGCGCCGGAGAACAAGAACATCGGCACGACGCCCAGTCGGTAGAGCAGCATGAACCCCGTCTCGCGATCGAGCCAGGCGGCGTACGCGACGATCGGCGTCGAGTGCGCCATGCCCACGAGCACAGCGGCCGGCAGCGCGAGGACGCTCCATGCGGACGCGGCGACGCCGAAGGCCACCAGCACCATGAGGAACACGGCGGCCGTGAGCGCGAGCCGGGCGGCGATGTAGGCGAGGGTGCCGAGGAGGATGTCGCGCACGCGCAGCGGGGTGGCGAGCATGGCGTGATAGGTCTTGTCCCACTTGATGGCGCCCATCACCGGCCAGGTCGAGGCGCCCACGGCGTTCTGGAACACCGTCGTCGCGAGCAGCCCCGGGGCGAGGAAGTCGAGGTAGGCGACACCGCCCAGCGCGCGGCTCGCGCCGCCGTCGTCGACATAGCTGCCGAGGCCGACCCCCATGGCCAGCAGGTACAGGACCGGCAGGGCGAAGTTGGTGATCGCGCTGCCGCGCCAGGTGCGCCGCCACCGCACCGCCCAGTGGTCGACCTGGCGCAGCAGAGGCCCTGGAGGGCGCCCCTGCCGGCCGCCCGGACGCCGACCCGGGGACCGCTTCGTCGTCCGCGACGTCACGTCACCTGCCACGAGTCACTCCACGAGCGAGCGGCCGGTGAGCCGCAGGAAGACGTCCTCGAGACTGCTGCGGCGCACGAGCGTCCCCCGCGGCGACAGACCGCGCTCGTGCACCGCCTGCGCCACCGCCTCCCCGTTGTCGGCGTAGAGCAGCACCCGGTCAGGCAGGACCTCCACGCGCTCGGCCAGGTCGGAGACCTTCGCGGCCACCTGCTCGTGGTCGTCGACCTCGAACCGCAGCTCGCACACCTCCCTGGTCGAGTGCTCGCGGATCAGGGTGGCGGGCGAGCCTTCGGCCACGATGACGCCGTCGTCGATCACGACGAGCCGGTCGCACAGCTGCTCCGCCTCGTCCATGTAGTGCGTCGTCAGCAGCAGCGTGGTGCCCCGCTGCTTGAGCCGGAACAGCCGGTCCCACACGAGGTGACGCGCCTGCGGGTCGAGACCCGTGGTGGGCTCGTCGAGCATCAGCAGCTCGGGTTCGTTGACCAGCGACCGGGCGATGGTGAGCCGGCGCTTGAGGCCGCCGGACAGCTCCTCGACCCGGGCGTTCACCTTGTCGGTGAGCTGCACGAAACCCAGCAGCTCGTCGGCGCGGCGCGCACACTCGGCGCGGGACAACCCGAAGAACCGGCCGTACACCAGGAGGTTCTCGCGCACCGTGAGCTCGGAGTCCAGGGTGTCGTCCTGCGGGCACACGCCGAGCCGTCCGCGGATGGCCGGCCCGTCGGTGGCCGGGTCCATGCCCAGCACCCGCAGCGTGCCGCCCGTGACCGTCGACACGGCGGCGATCATGCGCATCGTCGAGGTCTTGCCCGCCCCGTTGGGCCCGAGGAAGCCGAACGCCTCCCCGCGGCGCACCTCGACGTCGATGCCCCGGACGGCCTCGAAGTCGCCGAAGCGCTTGACCAGACCGCGGGCCAGGACCAGGGGCTCCTCCGGACCGGCCGTCGCTGCCGTCAGTCCGCTCACCGCGGCGACGGTAGCCGAGGGGACCCCCGACGGCGTCAGGGTTTCGCCGGCGAGTGGCCGCCAGCGGCCGGCAGCGGGCGGTCCGTGCCGGTCGGTGGCTGTCGGCGCCATAGGGGACCATGACTGGGTGCCCGACCCCCCGACCGGACCCGACCCACGACCGGGCCGGCGACCCGACCCGCGACCCGACCCGCGACCTGACCCGGGATCTGACCCGGGATCCGACGGGGGGCCAGACGTGGGCACGGTGCTGGGCCGGTTCTCACCGATCACCCGCGAGTGGTTCGTCGGCGCTTTCCCCGGTGCCACGCCCGCACAGCTGGGTGCCTGGGATGCCATCAGCTCGGGCGACAACACCCTGGTCGTGGCCCCGACCGGCTCGGGCAAGACCCTCGCGGCGTTCCTGTGGGCGCTGGACCGGCTGGCTCGCTCGGACGAGAGCGACCTCGACGACGAGACGCCCCCCGACCCCAAGCAGCGTTGCCGGGTGCTGTACGTCTCCCCGCTCAAGGCACTGGCCGTCGACGTCCAGCGCAACCTGCGGGCTCCGCTGGTCGGCATGCAGCACACCGCCCGGCGGCTCGGCGCACCGGTCCCGGACATCCGGGTCGGCACCCGTACGGGGGACACCCCGGCCGACGAGCGCCGGCGGTTGGCGTCCACACCGCCGGACGTCCTGATCACCACCCCGGAGTCCCTGTTCCTGGTGCTCACCTCGCAGGCGCGCATGTCGTTGCGAGGAGTGCGCACCGTGATCGTCGACGAGGTGCACGCGGTCGCCGGCACGAAGCGAGGCGCGCACCTGGCGTTGTCCCTCGAGCGGCTCGACGAGCTGCTCGCCGCCCCGGCGCAGCGGATCGGGCTGTCGGCGACGGTCCGACCTCCGCAGGAGGTGGCCCGCTACCTCGGGGGCGCCGCCCCCACCCGGGTGGTGCAGCCGCCCAGTGCCAAGCAGCTCGACCTGTCGGTCGTCGTCCCGGTCGAGGACATGGGTGAGCTCGGCGGCACGGCCACCCCCGCGCCCACCGCCGCCCCCGCACCGGGTGACCTCCCCGCTCCCGACGCGGATGCGGGCGACCAGCAGTCGACCTCGATCTGGCCGCACGTCGAGGAGCGGATCGTCGACCTCGTCGAGGGGCACCAGTCCACGATCGTGTTCGCCAACTCGCGCCGCCTCGCCGAGCGCCTCACCGCCAGGCTGAACGAGATCGCTGCCGCTCGGGCCGCGACCGCCGACGACGTCGGCGCTGCCGGCCCCGCGGACCGGACCGGTCGTGCCGACGGCCTCGGTGTGGCCGGTCCCCCGCCGACCCGGATGCCCGCCGACGTGATGGCGCAGTCGGGCGTCTCGCACGCCGCCGGTGCGGTGCTGGCCCGCGCTCACCATGGCTCGGTGAGCAAGGAGCAGCGAGCGCTGATCGAGGACGACCTCAAGTCCGGCCGGCTGCCGTGCGTGGTGGCCACCAGCAGCCTCGAGCTCGGCATCGACATGGGGGCAGTCGACCTGGTCGTGCAGGTCGAGGCGCCGCCGTCGGTCGCCAGCGGCCTCCAGCGCGTCGGGCGTGCCGGTCACCAGGTGGGTGAGGTCTCGCGCGGTGTGGTGCTGCCCAAGCACCGCGCCGACCTGCTGGAGGCGACGGTCACCGTCGAGCGCATGCGCGCCGGGGCCATCGAGGCGCTGACGGTGCCCGCCAACCCGCTCGACGTGCTCGCCCAGCAGCTCGTCGCGATGACGGCCGTCGACGACGTCGACGTCGACGCCGCGTTCACACTGGTGCGCCGGGCCGCGCCCTTCGCCACGCTGCCGCGCTCGGCGTACGACGCGACCCTCGACCTGCTGGCCGGTCGCTACCCGAGCGAGGAGTTCGCCGAGCTGCGCCCCCGGATCGTCTGGGATCGGGTGACCGGGCGCCTCAGCGGTCGGCCCGGGGCACAGCGGCTGGCGGTCACGTCGGGGGGCACCATCCCCGACCGCGGGCTCTTCGGCGTCTTCCTGGTCGGCGACGGGCCGACCGGTCGCCGGGTGGGCGAGCTGGACGAGGAGATGGTCTACGAGTCGCGGGTCGGTGACGTCTTCGCCCTGGGCACCAGCAGCTGGCGGATCGAGGACATCACGCACGACCGGGTCCTGGTCAGCCCGGCGCCCGGGCAACCCGGCCGGCTGCCGTTCTGGAAGGGCGACACGCTCGGCCGCCCGGCCGAGCTCGGCGCCGCGCTCGGCGCGTTCGTCCGCGAGGTCTCCGGCGCCGACCCGGCAGCGGCCGTCGCCCGCTGCCGCACGGCAGGCCTCGACGGATGGGCGGCCGACAACCTCGTCGGTTTCCTCGCCGAGCAACGCCAGTCCACCGGACAGGTGCCACACGACCGCACCCTGCTGGTCGAGCGCTTCCGCGACGAGCTCGGCGACTGGCGGATCGTGCTGCACTCGCCGTTCGGTCTCACACTGCACGCGCCCTGGGCGCTGGCCGTCAATGCACGCCTTCGGGAGCGGCTCGGCATCGACGGGCAGGCGATGGCCAGCGACGACGGCATCGTCGTCCGGGTGCCCGAGACCGACGCCGAGCCTCCCACCGCCGACCTGTTCGTGTTCGACCCCGACGAGATCGACGAGCTGGTCACGGCGGAGGTCGGCGGGTCGGCGTTGTTCGCCGCCCGCTTCCGCGAGTGCGCGGCCCGGGCGCTCCTGCTGCCCCGGCGCGACCCGCGCCGCCGCAGCCCGCTGTGGCAGCAGCGGCAACGCTCGGCCCAGCTCCTCGAGGTGGCCCGCCGCTACCCCAGCTTCCCGATCGTGCTCGAGACGGTGCGTGAGGTGCTGCAGGACGTCTACGACGTGCCCGCCCTTGTCGGTCTCCTGCGCGACGTCGCCGCGCGCCGTGTCCGGGTGGCACAGGTCGACACCTCGACGCCGTCGCCGTTCGCCCGCTCGCTGATGTTCGGCTACGTCGCCGCGTTCCTGTACGAGGGTGACAGCCCCCTGGCCGAGCGCCGCGCAGCGGCGCTGGCGCTCGACTCGTCGCTGTTGGCGGAGCTGCTGGGGCGCGCCGAGCTGCGCGACCTGCTCGAGGAGCAGGTGGTCGCCGACACCGAGGCGGAGCTGCAGCGGCTGGCCGAGGACCGCAGGGCACGCACCCTCGAGGAGGCGGCCGACCTGCTCCGCACGATCGGCCCGCTGTCGGTCGACGAGGTCCGTCACCGGTGCACCACCGGGGCACCGGTGGACGTCTGGCTGACCGAGCTGGCGAGCGCCCGACGCGCCGTCGAGGTGGTCGTCGGTGGGGGCTCCTGGTGGGCCGCGGTCGAGGACACCGGCCGGCTGCGGGACGCGCTGGGCGTCCCGACGCCTCGCGGGGTCCCCGACGCGTTCACCGAGCCGGTGCCCGATCCGCTGGGCGACCTCGTCTCCCGCTACGCGCGGTGTCACGGGCCCTTCACCGCCGCCGAGGTGGCGGGGCGGTGGAGCACCGGAGTGGCGGTCGTCACCGACACGCTGCGTCGACTCGCCGGATCCGGCCGGGTGGTCGAGGGCGAGTTCCGCCCCGGCGGGAGGGGCAGCGAGTGGTGCGATGCAGAGGTGCTGCGCCGGCTGCGCCGGCGGTCGCTCGCGGCCCTTCGCCAGGAGGTGGAGCCGGTCGAGCCCGCCGCGCTGGGGCGATTCCTGCCTGCGTGGCAGCACGTCGGCGGCCGGTTGCGCGGTATCGGCGGTGTGCTCGCGGTCATCGAGCAGCTGGCCGGCTGCGCGGTGCCGGCCAGCGCGCTGGAGCCCCTGGTGCTCGCGTCGCGAGTCATGGACTACCAGCCCGCCCTGCTCGACGAGCTGACCTCGACCGGCGAGGTGCTCTGGGCCGGTGCGGGCAGCCTCCCCGGGACCGACGGCTGGGTGAGCCTGCACCTGGCCGACTCGGCGGCGCTCACCCTGCCCGACCTCGACCCAGGTGAGCTCTCCGGGCCGGACGCCTCCTTCGGCGACCTGCACCGGCGGGTACTCGACGCGCTTGCGGGCGGGGGGGCGTACTTCTTCCGGCAGCTGTCCGACGCGGTCGCCAGCACCGACGACCAGGCACTGCACGCGGCGTTGTGGGACCTCGTCTGGTCCGGACGGATCGGCAACGACACGCTGGCCCCGGTCCGCACCCTGGTCAGCACCGGCGGCTCCGCGCACCGCACCCGCCGACCGGCCCCACGGTCCCGGCTGCACGGCCGGAGACCCGGAGCAGCCGGCCGGGCGGCTCTGCCGTCCCGCACGGGCCCCGCGACGGCAGCCGGTCGGTGGTCGCTGCTGCCGACCCGCGACGACGACCCCACCGTCCGCGCCCACGCCACTGCCGAGCTCCTGCTGGAGCGACACGGGGTGGTGACCCGCGGGGCGGTCACCAGCGAGCGAGTGCCAGGGGGGTTCGCCGGGGTCTACCGGGTTCTGGGCGCCTTCGAGGAGTCGGGCCGGTGTCGACGCGGCTACTTCGTCGCCACGCTGGGTGCCGCCCAGTTCGCCACCGCCGGCGCCGTCGACCGTCTCCGCGCGGAGGCGGGGACGGACCTTCCGGAGGCCGGTGCAGCCCTCGGCCGGGGCGCGGGCGAGGGGGAGGACCGTCGCGCGGTGACGCTGGCGGCCACCGACCCCGCGAACCCCTACGGGGCCGCGCTGCCCTGGCCCGACCGGGCCGGCGCGGGCGCAGACGTCGTCGGAGCAGCATCGGGCCACCGCCCCGGCCGCAAGGCAGGTGCGCTGGTGGTGCTCGTCGACGGCGAGCTGGTGCTGTACGTGGAGCGCGGGGGACGCACGCTGCTGACCTTCCCAGCCACGGCCACGGCGACCGACGCGGCCGACGACAGGCTGGCGATCGCGGTCGACGCGCTCGCCCTCGCCGTGCGCGACGGCTCACTGGGGCGGATGACCGTGCAGCGCGCCGATGGCGAGCAGGTGCTCGGCAGCAGTCTCGGCGCGGCGCTGGAGGCCGCGGGCTTCTCGGCGACCCCGCGTGGGCTGCGGCTGCGCGGGTGACTCAGCCCAGGTCCTCCGGGTCGTCGACCGGCACCTCGAGTCGTTGCTCGGCGACGTCGACGGGGTCGGCCTCGAGGACGTCGGAGCCGTCCGACGGCCCGCTGTCATGGACGAGCTCGGGGTCGAGGTCAGCGGGGTCGAGCGCGTCGCCCCCCAGAGCCGCAGCACCCAGATCGGCCGGGTCCAGGTCGACCGGGTCGAGATCGGCGGGCTCGACGCCCACGTCGGTGGGGTCGAAGTCGATGTCGTCCGCTCGCGGCATGGTGCCCTCCCTGGGGACGCTGTGATCTGTCGGATCTCTGTCCACCCAGCGTAGGCGTCACTCAGTCGTGCGGTACCTCGCGCCGGTGACCGGCGTTGGCAGACCGTCGTTGCCCCACGATGCAGCAGCCGGCGTCAGGCGGCTGCGACCACCTCGCCGGACCGGTCGGACCCGATGGGCAGTGCCACCGGCTCCGCGGCCAGGGTCAGGCGACGTCCCTCCCCGGCGGACTGCGTCGCCTCCTCGAGCGCGAGCAGGTCGCTGACCTCGCGCAGCACCGCGGACAACGGCACGTCGAGTGCTCCACACAGCGCCGCCAGCATCTCCGACGAGGCTTCCTTCTGGCCGCGCTCGATCTCGGAGATATAGCCCAGGCTCACCCGGGCGTCTCCGGAGACCTGCCGCAACGTCCGGCCCTGTCGCATCCGTTGCTGCCGGAGCACATCACCGAGGAGCCGTCGCAGCACGATCATGCGGCCCAGCCCCTCTCCGTGCGCCGACGCGGCGAGCGCGACGGACCTTGTCTGAGCCCCTACCGTACCCGGCGGGCGTTCGCGTCGGGTTGCGTGACACGACGAGCCCTCCCGTACGCGAACTGGTCGGGCTCACGCGGGCAGCTGGTCACGGAGAAGCCGCAGGGCGGCGTCGACGGCGGCTTCGCGCACCTGTTCGCGGCCACCCTGCGACCGGATACGCACGGTCGACCCGCCGTAGGGACCCGCGACGGCCACGTGCACTGTGCCGACGGGCTTGCCCTCCACCTCGTCGGGCCCGGCCACACCGGTGGTGGCCACGGCCCAGTCGGAGCCCAGCAGCGAGCGCGCGCCCTCCGCCATGGCCGTTGCGGTCCCCGGGGCCACCGTTCCGTGTCGGGACACCACGTCCGGGGGCACACCGAGGACGCCGGTCTTCACGTCGGCGGCGTAGGCGACCACGCCTCCGCGCAGCACCGCCGATGCCCCGGGGACCGCCACCAGCGCGGCGCAGAGCAGGCCGCCGGTGAGCGACTCGGCGGTGGCCACCGTGTGCGTTGTCGCGGTGAGGCGCTGCACCACCTCCTCGGCCGGCGAGGTGCCCCCGGTCGGACCGGCGCTCACGACGCCTGGCTGCGCTGGCGGGACGTGCCTTCGCGGCGCAGTGCGATGGCACGTGCCACGTAGTCGACGCCAGTCGCCACGGTGATCAGGACAGTGGCCACCAGGACGGTGTCGAGCGTCCAGCCCCAGGCCGGGTTGACGGCCTCGGCGACGCCCTCCGGCAGCGGCACCATGTACGCGATCAGCACCGCGATCTGCAGCGTCGTCTTGAGCTTGCCGCCGGGACTGGCGGAGATCACCCCGTGGCGGATGACCCAGAAGCGCAGCAGCGTGACGCCCCACTCGCGGAGCAGGATCACGATGGTGGCCCACCACCACAGCTCACCGAGGATGGACAACCCGACGAACGCCACGCCGGTGAGCAGCTTGTCCGCGATCGGGTCGGCGACCGCGCCGACGTCGGTCACGAGGTCGTGCTTTCGGGCCAGGTGCCCGTCGACCTGGTCGGTGATCGACGCGACCACGAAGACGGCGAGCGCTGCCCAGCGCCACGCCACCGAGTCGCCGCCTGAGATCAGCAACCAGCCGAAGACCGGGACCAACAGCAGCCGCAGCATCGTCAGGGCGTTGGCGATGTTCCAGTTGCTGGGCGTCTGCACCCGCTGCCCCTGCCCGGCCCTGACCCGGAACCCGGCGTCGTCATGGCTCATCGGCGACCTCCGCGATACTGCGACACCAGGTCGGCACCGTCGCTCGCCACCACCTCGGCGGTCACCAGCTCGCCGACCCGCAGGTCACCGGGTGGGTCCAGGACAGTGCACGTGCCGTCCACGTCGGGCCCCTGGTGGGCGGCCCGCCCCTCGACCGGGCGATCGACTCCCGTCGCGTCGTCAGGAGTGTGCTCGACCAGCACCTCGACGGTCTCGCCGACGCGGTCCTCGGCCCGCTGGGACGTCAGCTCCTCGACCAGTCGGCCCACCTGGTCGACGCGACTGCGTATCTCCGCCTCGTCCAGCTTCTCGGGGAGCAACGCCGCCTCGGTGCCTTCTTCGTCGGAGTAGCCGAAGACGCCGACGACGTCGAGCCGGGCCGCGACAAGGAAGTCGCACAGCACCTGTACGTCCTGGGCCGTCTCCCCGGGGAACCCGACGATCACGTTGCTGCGTACGCCGGCGAGCGGAGCACGTCGGCGCACGTCGTCGAGCAGGCCGAGGAAGCGCTCGGGGTCGCCGAAGCGGCGCATCCGGCGCAAGAGAGGTCCGCTCGCGTGCTGGAACGACAGGTCGAAGTACGGCGCGACGCCCGGGGTACCGGTCATCACGTCGAGGAGGCCGGGACGGGTCTCGGCCGGCTGCAGGTAGGACACCCGCACCCGCTCCACCCCCTCGACCGCGGCCAGCTGGGGCAGCAGCCGCTCGAGTGCTCGCAGGTCGCCGAGGTCCTTGCCGTACGACGTGGTGTTCTCGCTGACACAGAACAGCTCGCGGACGCCCTCTCCGGCCAGCCACCGCGCATCGGCCAGCACGTCATCGACAGGGCGGGACACGAACGAGCCGCGGAAGGACGGGATCGCGCAGAACGAGCAGCGGCGGTCGCAGCCGGACGCCAGCTTGACCGGCGCGACCGGTCCTCCCGCGAGGCGACGACGCACGACCGGCGGCCCCGACGCCGGGCCCACGCCGCCCGGAAGATCGGGGGGCGCCGCCTCGCGCGGGCGCCGATGTCCGGGGAGGCTCAGGGCGGTGCCGGCGCGGTCGACAGGCGTCACCGGCAACAGCCGGCGACGGTCGCGCGGCGTGTGAGCGTGCTGCGGCTCCCCCGCCAGCAGGTCGCGGACCCGGTCGGCGATGTCGGGGTACGCGTCGAACCCGAGCACTGCGTCGGCTTCCGGCAGCGCCGCTGCCAGCTGGTTGCCGTACCGCTCGGCCAGGCAGCCG
This sequence comes from Nocardioidaceae bacterium, assembly GCA_029266455.1. Taxonomy (GTDB): domain Bacteria; phylum Actinomycetota; class Actinomycetes; order Propionibacteriales; family Nocardioidaceae; genus JACCWP01. Next base: position 7,799 of record JAQSWV010000043.1, on the reverse strand, counting down.
ACGGCGATGACGGTCTGGTCGCCGCCGGCGACGTCCAGCACGGTGTCCACGGAGTCCTTCTTGGCAGACTCGACGAACCCACAGGTGTTGACGAGCACCGCCTCGGCGTCGTCCGCGTGCTCGACGAGCGCGAAACCGCCCTGGTCGAGTCGCGCCGCGAGCTCTTCGGAGTCGACCTCGTTGCGCGCACATCCAAGGGTCACGACGGCCACTCGCGGGCGTCGGCGCCCGGCTGCAACCGAGGGAGAGGGAGGCACCGGGTTCATGGTGGTCACAGTATGACGGAGGTGTCGGGCGGCAAGTCGCTTCGTGAGCGTGGCGCTGCGCCATATCAGCGCAAGGGTCGGCGCCAGTGTCCTGGACGGCTCAGGGGCTGAGGCTGGTCTGAACATCCGGAGCGGGTGCGTCCCGGACCTTGACGTCCTGTCCGTCGACCTGTGCCCGGACGGCAGCGGCATCGGGCGTCCTGACGGTGGCTTCTCCGCCCAGGACTCGTACGGTGCGCGGCTGGTCGGGACCGACAGTGCCACGGAAGGCGACCGAGCCGTCCGCCGCGCGCACCACCACCGGGACCGCCTCGATGGTGCTGTCGGCAACGGAGATCTGGAGCCGCGTGCTGACGGGCTCTCGCTGCCCCATGCCCGCGAACCGCTCCGCAGCCGCGTCCGCGTCCAGCACCGTGCCGTCTCCGGTGTCAGACCGGGTCTGGCTGCTCGCGGCGCCGCGCTGGACCGCGTCCGCTCCCCCGTTCTCGTTCCCGCCATCGGCCGGGGGCGGGACCAGCAGGCGGGCCAACGCCCACATCAGCACGAGCACCAGGACCACGGCGACCAGTACCGACCAGCGTGGGCCCCCGCTGGTCGGACGCAGTGCCCGACCCGGGCCGGCGAGCTCGGCCTCGAAGACGCGCCGCGCCGAGACCGGTGCGGAGGCATAGCAGGCGTCGTAGTCAGCGACCAGCGGGTCGGCGTCGATCCCGAGCGCGCGGGCGAGCGCCCGTAGGTGACCCCGCGCGTAGACGTCGCCCCCGCAGGCCGAGAAGTCGTCCACCTCGATCGCCTCGATCACGTGCGGGCGGATCCGGGTGCGCTCGGAGAGATCGTCGACCGACAACCGCACCCGCTCCCGCGCCCGCGCCAGCCGGGGTCCCACGACCGGATCTGCCGGTGGGATCTGCATGGCTGAGGCGCCCTCAGGGCTCGGCGCTGTGTCGGGCGCCGGGTCGGGCGCCGTGTCGGTCGCCGGGCCGGACGCCGGGTCGGACGCCGGGCCGGACGCCGTGGCCGACGCCGGGCCGGACGCGGTGGCGGACGCCGGGTCGGGCGCCGGGTCGGACGCAGGGCCGGACGCCGAGCCGGACGCAGGATCCGGGTCGGGCGCCGAGCCAGATGCGGGCTCCGGCGCGGTGCCGAGCGTCTCGGTGGGCGCACCGTCCGCCTCTGGGCTGGGTCGCGCAGACACCCCCTGGTCCGCCTGCGGCACGGAGACGACGTCCGCCCGGACCGCGGGCGCTCGCCGACCCTCAGCCCTGCGCATGTGCGGGAGCACGCCCGCGACCCGCCGAAATGCCGAGTGCTTCTCCGCCGGCTCCGGCTCGGCTGGGATGCCTGCTGCAGTCTCTGCCGGTGCCTCCGTACGGGTCCCGACGTCCGGCTCCGTACGGGTCACGGACGGGTCGGAGGCACCGTCTCGGGAGTCCACGAGCACGTCGGCCCGGGAACCGGCGAGCTGTCGCAGCTCGTCGGGCAGGGCACGCAGGTCGTTGGGGTCAACGAGGGCGAGGGGAAGAGTGCGCGTCGGACCATCGCCGTGCTCGACGACCAGCCGCCCGTCGCGGCGAGGCAGCCGGGTCGGCGTGAGCCGCAGCACCGGCGCGTCCTCCCACCGCAGCCCCGTCCAGTCCCGGCCCTGGCGCAGCCGCAGCCCGGTCGGGTCCGCGACGAGCAACGGCACCCTGGCGTCCCACCACGCGGCGAGGTGGACGACGCAGATGGGCAGCATCGCCGCCGCTATCAGGTAGCCGAACGGGCTGCCTCCACCCGCCGCCCGCCATACGTACGCCACCGCGACGGCGAGCGCGCCCGTCCCGACCAGAGCCAGTGCGCCTCGCCTGCGGTGCACGGCCACGCTGGCCTCCGGAGCCTCGGGAGCCGCCGGGCCACCGTCCGAGGCGGGGCTGCGCTGGCCCTCCGGCCGCTCGTCCGTCCCGGGCTCTGGGGATGCGGACGGTTCCGCCGTGGCGGTCGCGCCCCTGGCCCGCCCGCCTTCGTGCAACATGCTCATGCGTCCCCCCGCAGAGTGGTCAGGACATCGTCCAGGTCATCAGGTGTGATCAGCACGTCGCGCGCCTTCGACCCCTCGCTCGGGCCGACGACGCCGCGACTTTCCAGGATGTCCATCAGTCGGCCGGCCTTGGCGAAGCCGACGCGCAGCTTGCGCTGCAGCATCGACGTCGAGCCGAACTGCGTGGTCACGACCAGCTCGGTGGCTTGCAGCACCAGGTCGAGGTCGTCGCCTATCTCGTCGTCGAGATCGCGTGCCGCCTGTTGCGGGGCCGTGACGTCGTCGCGGTAGGTCGGAGTGAGCTGTTCCTTGCAGTGGGCCACCACCTCGCGGATCTCGGCCTCTGTGACCCACGCGCCCTGCATGCGCACCGGCTTGCTGGCACCCATCGGCAGGAACAGCCCGTCGCCCTGGCCGACGAGCTTCTCGGCTCCGGGCTGGTCGAGGATGACCCGGCTGTCCGCCAGTGACGAGGTCGCGAAGGACAGGCGGCTCGGCACGTTGGCCTTGATCAGCCCGGTCACCACATCGACGCTCGGCCGCTGCGTGGCCAGCACCAGGTGGATGCCGGCCGCGCGGGCCAGCTGGGTGATCCGGACGATGGCGTCCTCGACGTCGCGAGGCGCGACCATCATCAGGTCAGCCAGCTCGTCGACGACCACGAGCAGGTACGGGTACGGCGCGAGCTGCCGCTGGCTGCCCGGGGGAACCTGGACACTGCCGGCGCGGACTGCCTTGTTGAAGTCGTCGACGTGGCGGAACCCGTACTCGGCGAGGTCGTCGTAGCGCAGGTCCATCTCGCGCACGACCCAGCCCAGTGCCTCGGCCGCCTTCTTGGGATTGGTGATGATCGGCGTGACCAGGTGCGGGATGCCCTCGTACGCCGTCAGCTCGACCCGCTTCGGGTCCACGAGCACCAGCCGTACCTCGTCGGGCGTCGCCCGCATCAGCACCGAGGCGATCATCGTGTTGATGAAGCTCGACTTGCCCGAACCGGTGGCGCCGGCGACCAGCAGGTGCGGCATCTTCGCCAGGTTCGCCACGACCGTGTTGCCCTCGACGTCCTTGCCGAGCCCGGTCACCATCGGGTGCGGGTCACTTCGCGATGCGCGCGACCGCAGCACGTCCCCGAGGGACACCATCTCCTTGTCGACGTTGGGGATCTCGATGCCGATGGCGGACTTGCCGGGGATCGGCGACAGGATCCGTACGTCGGCGCTCGCCACCGCGTAGGAGATGTTCCGGCTCAGGGCCGTCACCTTCTCGACCTTGACGGCCGGTCCGAGCTCCACCTCGTAACGGGTGACCGTGGGTCCGCGGGTGTACCCGGTCACCTGGGCGTCGATACCGAACTGCTCGAGCACCTCGGTGAGGCGGTCGACGACGGCGTCGGACGCCGCCGAGCGCTCACGGTGCGGCGACCCCGGCTTCAGCAGCTGGCTGTCCGGCAGTGTGTAGACGACGTCCCCGGACAGCGACAGCTGCTCGGCCCGGCTGGGCAGCGGCGTGTGCGGTGGGGGGATCGGCGCGGCGTCCCCGGCCGGGGCAGGTGCGGGGCCGGACCCGGACGCCGGCGTGGCCGTCTCCGACGCTGCGTCCGACGGGCTGGCGGAGGCGTCGTCGACCAGCGGCGTGTCGTACGGCGTGTCGAGAGCATGCGCGTCGAGGGCAGTGCTCCCGCTCCGTTCCTTGCTCCTGCTCCGGCGGCGGCTGCGGCGAGGCGTCCCGCCGTCCTCGGCGGCGCTCGCGCCGTCCGCACGCCGGTGCAGCAGTCGGTCCCGGGCCGCGGCGAGACCGTGCGGGATCTTGTGCACCGGCGTGCCGGTCACCACCAGCAGGCCGAACGCGGCCAGCAGCGCGAGCAGCGGTACGGCGACCACAGCGGTGCGGAAGAGGTCGACGAGGATGGCCGAGGTGAAGTAGCCGACGGCTCCTCCGGCGGCGCGCATCGCGTCAGGGTCCTGGTCGGAGGGCCGGGGCACTCCGTGGGCGATGTGCACGAGGCCGAGCACCCCCAGTCCCAGCGCCGTCCACCCGATCACCTGCCGCCCCGCCGGGCCGTTGCGGTCCGGGTGACGCAGCGTGCGCCAGGCGACTCCCAGCAAGAGCACGGGAAGTGCCCACCCCAGCACGCCGATCGATCCGGTGACGACGGTACGGACACCGTCTGCGACCGCCCCGGGGAGGCCCCACCAGACCGCGGCGGCAGTGACGACGGCGAACCCGACCAGGGCCAGGCCGGCCCCGTCGCGGCGGTGCTCGGGCGCCAGGTCCCGCGCCGTGGAGCCGATGCTTCGGGCAACTCCGCCCAGCAGGGCGGCAAGGCCGAGCCACAGGGTGCGGATGACGGCCCCGATCCCTCGGATCAGGCGCGTCAGCAGCCCCGGGCGAGCCCGGCTGGTGGAGCCGGAACGTGGACGCGACCCGGACCCGGCCGGCGCCTTGGGGCGCGGCTTCGACCGCGACGAGCCGGAGCTCGTGCGGGCCGATGTGCGCGAGCGCGAAGACGTCGAGCCCGACTTGGCGCCTGACGTGCTGCGTGACCGCGACGGGGAAGTGCGGGTCGCCACAGCCGCAGGGTACGTGCTGGCCTCATCCGTCACACGCGCCACACGCCGCCGGTCACCGGCGGATGTGCGCGCTGCCACTCGGATCTGTGGGACGACCCACCGAGACCCCCGAGAAGTCGTCGTAGTGCGCGGATGATCGGGGGGGTGGGGTGGGGGGTGAGGTGGGGGGTGAGGGGTGGGGCTCGGTCGGGTCAGGCTTCGAGGACGACGGGGATGATCATCGGGCGTCGGCGATGGGCCCCGCTGACCCAGCGCCCCGTGACCCGGCGGATCACCTGCTGGAGCTGGTGCGTGTCGTCGACCCCCTCGGCCACCGCGGCCGACAGCGCGTCGACCAGCCGGGGGCGGAGGTCGTCGAACACCGACGGGTCGTCGGCGAAGCCCCGGGCCGTGATCTCGGGACCGTTGACCACCTTGCCGGTGTTGGAGTCGATCACCGCGATCACCGAGACGAAGCCCTCCTCCCCGAGGATGCGCCGGTCCTTGAGCTCCGACTCGGTGATGTCGCCCACCGAGGCGCCGTCGACGAAGACGTACCCGCAGTCGACCTTGCCCACCACCGTCGCCATGCCGTCGACGAGGTCGACGACCATCCCGTCCTCGGCGCGCACGACCCGGTCGGCCGGGACCCCGGTGGCGATGGCGAGGTCGGCGTTGGCCTTGAGGTGGCGTGCCTCACCGTGCACCGGCATCACGTTGCGCGCCTGCACGATGTTGTAGGCGTACAGCAGCTCACCGGCACTGGCGTGGCCGGAGACGTGCACCAGCGCATTGCCCTTGTGCACCACCCGCGCCCCGGAGCGGGTCAGTCCGTTGATGACGCGGTAGACGGCGTTCTCGTTGCCGGGCACCAGGGACGAGGCGAGGACGACGGTGTCGCCCTCCTCGAGGTGCACCTGCTCGTGGGTGCGATGGGCGATGCGCGACAACGCCGACATCGGCTCGCCCTGCGACCCCGTCGAGATCAGCACCAGGTCCTCGGGCGGGTGCCCGGCCAGATCGCGCCCGTCGACGAGCACGCCCGCAGGCACGGTGAGGTAGCCGAGATCGCGCGCGACGCCCATGTTCCGGACCATGGAGCGGCCGACGTAGGCGACCCTGCGGCCATGGCGGACGGCGGCGTCCATGACCTGCTGCACCCGGTGCACGTGCGAGGCGAAGCAGGCCACGATCACCCGGCGGCGGCTGGAGGCGAACACGCGGTCGAGCACCGGCGCGATGTCGCGCTCGGAGACCGTGAATCCCGGCACCTCGGCGTTCGTCGAGTCCACCAGGAACAGATCGACCCCCTCCTCCCCCAGCCGGGCGAAGCCACGCAGATCGGTCAGGCGGCGGTCGAGGGGGAGCTGGTCCATCTTGAAGTCACCGGTGTGCAGCAGCGTCCCCGCGTCGGTGCGTACACAGACCGCGAGAGCGTCGGGGATGGAGTGGTTGACGGCCACGAACTCGCAGTCGAAGGGTCCGACGGTCTGGCGGTCGCCCTCGGTGACCACATGGCGTGCGGTCTCCTTGAGCCGGTGCTCGCGCAGCTTGGCGTCGACCAGCGCCAACGTCAGCCTGGACCCGACGAGCGGGATGTCGCCGCGCTCGCGCAGCAGGTACGGAACCCCGCCGATGTGGTCCTCGTGGCCGTGGGTGAGTACCACGGCGACGATGTCGTCGAGCCGCGACCGCAGGGAGTCGAAGTCGGGCAGGATGAGGTCGACGCCGGGCTGGTGATCCTCGGGGAACAGCACGCCGCAGTCGACGACCAGCAGACGACCCCGGTGCTCCAGCACCGTCATGTTGCGGCCGATCTCGCCCAACCCCCCGAGCGGCGTCACGCGCAGGCCGTGCTCCACCAGCGGCGGTGGAGGTCCGAGCTCGGGATGGGGATGGCTCATGACGAGGATCCTCCGCGAACGGCGAACGGTCAGGGGGTGAGCAGCCCGGCGGCCCGCAGATCCGCGCCCAGCGCCGCGACCTCGGCGTCGGTCGCCTCGGGCAGCGGCGCGCGGACCGTCCGGCCGGGAAGCACCCCCTGCAGCTGAAGCCCCGCCTTGGCCATCAGCACCCCCTGCGTACGCGTCATGACGCCCTGCACCGCGGGCAGGAGGCGCTCGTACAGCTCCCGGGCGGTGGCGAGGTCCGACTTCCCGACCGCCTCGACCATGTCGGCGCACTGCCGGGGGGCGACATGGCCCACCACGGACACGATGCCGACGGCACCGTGCGCCAGCCAGGCGAGGTTCAGGGCGTCGTCACCGGAGTAGTACGCGAGACCGCACTCGGCACGCACGAGCGAGCCGGCGAACAGGTCGCCGGTGGCCTCCTTGACCGCGAGGATCCGTGGGTGCGCGGCGAGCGCGACCAGGACGTCGCTGCCGAGCCGCAGGCCGGTGCGAGCCGGGATGTCGTAGAGCATCACCGGCAGGTCGGTGGCCTCGGCCACCGAGCGGAAGTGCGCGAGCAGCCCGGCTGCGGGCGGCTTGGAGTAGTAGGGCGTCACCACCAGCAACCCCGACGCGCCGGCTGCTGCGGCCTGGGCGGCCAGATGCACCGAGTGCCGGGTGTCATTGGTGCCGACCCCGGCGACCACCCGGGCCCGGTCGCCGACGGCACCGACGACGGCCTCGACCAGCAGCCTCTTCTCCTCGTCGGACGTGGTGGGACTCTCGCCGGTCGTGCCGCTGAGCACCACACCGTCGCAGCCTGAGTCGACCAGGTGCCCCGCGAGTGCGCGGGCCGCATCGAGGTCGAGCGAGCCGTCGGGGGCGAAGGGGGTGACCATGGCCGTCAGCGTTCGGCCGAACGCGTCCACCGCGGCAGCCTCGCGCTCGAAGTCGGACATGAGGGTCACGCTACCGCTGCGGGTCCTACGGTCGTCGCACCCTCGCGCGGCGGCACGAGCGCCGACGTCGCCCGGAGCCGGGAGCCGGGAGCCGGAGCCGGAGCCGGAGCCGGAGC
>JAQSWV010000042.1 GCA_029266455.1 Nocardioidaceae bacterium | reverse complement strand
ACCTGGGATGCCTTCGCGCGCCTTGTCGAGGCGAACAACGGCGTGTGGGGCGGCTGTTGGTGCATGGCCTTCCACCCCGAGGGAGTCGGGCATGGTCACACCGCTGCGGGCAACAGGGCTGCCAAGCAGGCGCATGTGAGCCGAGGAACGGTGCACCAGACCCTGGTCTTCACGGAGGACGAGTGTGTGGGCTGGTGCCAGTACGGATCGCCGGCTGAGCTGCCGAACATCAAGAACCCAGTGACCTACAACAAGGGTCTCGGCGGGCTGCCGGACTGGCGGATCGGCTGCATCTTCACCGGTAGCCGGCATCGCGGGGAGGGTGTGGCGAGAGCGGCACTCGTCGCCACACTGTCGGCGATCCGGGAGTCCGGTGGCGGTCTGGTCGAGGCATACCCGGAACAGGTCGAGGGCCGCAAAACCCAGCGAGGCGCCTACTTCCACACCGGACCGGAGAGCCTGTTCGAGGAGTTGGGGTTCAGGCGTGACCGGCGGATCGCCAAGTGGCGCTGGGTGATGCGGCTGCGTGTGACGGTGTGACCGGATGACCTTGCTCGCAAGCCCCTCCGCTGTCAATGCGCTCGCCCGGGCTTGTTCGGCGCGGCAGTTCCCCGAAGACGTGCACCCGGCCCACTACTCGGGGAGTGCGTAGGCGTGACTCAACGCCGGGTAATAGTCATCGAAGCTGTCCGGTATGGGGATCGTTGCCACGACCGCGCCGAGGCGGTCGAGGTAGTAGTGCCAGCCAGGTCCGACGCTGCTCGCGTCATAGGGTTCCGCGAGACGCTGAGTGAAAGTCAGTTGGGTCGAGCCGCCCAGGGCCTGGAGCGTGACGGACAGACGCCACACGCCGTCCGGGGTGGGCACGTCAATGACGAGTCGGGTCGGCGGTGCGCACGCCAGGATCGTGACGGTCTCCGGGGTCGCGTCCTCGTCCTCGCTCATCACGAACTCGACGGTGCCGGTGGTGGGGTCCCCGGAGACGGTGCCGATCCAGCGGGCGAGGCGGTCGGGGGCGGTCAGCGCCGACCAGACTTCGTCCATGGGATCGTCGTAGGTGCGGACGAACTCGAGCCGCATGCCCTCCTCGTCGCGCAGTACCTGGCCCAGTGGACTGGTCACGGTCATGTCGTTCTCCTCTTCCGGCGTCCTCGCCGGATCTCTGTGTCGAGGGCATCAAGGCGCTGCACCCAGAAGCGGCGGTAGGGCTCCAGCCAGGCGTCCAGCTCAGCGAGTGGACGGGCGTCAAGGGTGTATACGCGTCGTTGCCCGTCCACGCGAGACTGGACGAGCCCGACCTCGCGCAGCACACGCAGGTGTCGGCTCACCGCTGGTCTGCTGATCGCGAACTCGCCGCACAAGTCCCCGGCGGCCACCTCACCGTCCTTCAGCAGCTCGAGAATGCGCCGTCGAGTCGGATCAGCGATGGCTTCGAGCGCATCCATCCCCGATGTGTAACAGTTGGCTTATGTAACCGTCAAGTTGCAGGCGGCCGTCGCTGGATCGGCCGATGCACTGGGCACCGGAGTCGTCTCTGGCTGGTCAGTCCCGGACGTCGCGGAGATATCGCTCGTCGAAGGCGTGCACCCAGGAGTCCTTGGCCGGGAACACCCCGCGGTCGAAGGCACGTGACATCACGCCGCGCTGCACCCGTTCGCAGGCCTCGTTGTCCTGCCTCGTAACGAGGTCGTTGAAGTCGATGACGGGCGTCGGGTCGAAGCCGGGGATGTCGAAGGCCTCCGGGCTGAACAGGTACTCCGTCACCAAGCGGCAGCTCCGCGGCCCGGTGGGCAGCACCGCGGTCGCCAGGGCGCTCGAGCCGTCGACGTCGAGGAACATCGAGGGGTAGACCATCGCCCCGAAGTAGGCTGCTGGGCCCTCCTGGCCCTTGAGACCTGGCAACAGGGGGAGCCGGAGCCGCGGATCCGCCGCGACCGCGGTGCGGCCGTCAGCCAGGGTCACGCCGCCGTCGTCGCGGCCGTCCTCCTGCACGCTTCCCTTCCGGTACGCCGGCACGACGGCCATCAGCTCGGGGTGGACGGTCGGACAATGAAGACACTCGTTGTAGTTCTCCATGATGATCTTCCAGTTGGCCTGCACCTCCACGGTCGACACGTGGCCGATGCGTAGATCGGCAAGGCCTACCCGCGCCAGGCTCAGTACCTCGTCCTGCTGTGACCCGAGCGCGTCCATCAGCGGCTGCGGCTCGTCGCGCGAGAGGTTGACGAAGACGAAGTTCTCCCAGACCTCGGTCCGCACCGGCCACAGGGAGGTGCTCTCCCGGTCGATCTCCTCGCGCTCGATCATCGGGGTGGTCACGAGCGTGCCGTCCAGGGCGTAGCCCCAGGCGTGGTAGGGACACCGGAGATGGGTGCGCACCTCGCCCTGGTCCCCGTCGCACAGCTGGGAACCCCGGTGCCTGCAGACGTTGTAGAAGCCACGGATCTGCTCATCCCTGCCCCGCACCAGAAGGACGCTCTCGCCGGCGATGTCGACGCGCAACCATGATCCGGGTTTGGCGACGCGCTGCGCGCGTCCGACGTACATCCAGTGGCGGAAGAAGACCCGCTCCTGGTCGACCGCGTAGGTCTCGTCTGAGTGGTACGCCGCACCCGGCAGCGTTGTCCGGATCGATTCGAAGGTGGTCATGGCGACTCCTGGTCGGCGGTCGTCCCATCGCCGACTGTACAGTCAGTCGCCGCGGCGATCGGTCGCGTCGCACGCCGGCCCGAATATGGGTGCCATCACCGCACCAGGCATCGGACGCGGATCTCCGCGATCGCGCTGTCCACCCCGAGCGTCGTGAGATGGCCCACGAACTCCCCGTCGACGAGCACGGCCCCAGCCGTGGTGGCGCGGTTCAGGCCGCGGACCGCAACGACGACGCCGTACCGGGCCCGAAGGGCGCGGAAGACGGTCGGCAGGAGGTAGGCGGTGTTGTCCACCCCCACGATCTGCACGTCCACACCGGGTAGCTCTTGCTGCAGACGAAGGTACGTCTCTGCCACGAGGCGCACGTCCGCATCCGTGTCCGCATTCCTGCGCGCGTGCGCGTGCACGTCTGTGGGCGCACCGCTGTCCACCCGCCCGTCGAAGCAGACGCCATCGCGGACCTCGGCGCCACAGCAGCCGCCGCCGCTGCGTGCGTCGGTCCAGGGCCGGACCAGGACCACCCGCACGTTCAGCGCCTGCCGGGAACGTCCGAGCCGTCGTCCACCGGCTGGTCGGACGAGTCCGGTGTCCGGCTGCCGGAGGTGCCGCGAAGGGCCATGGCCGCCTCGACGACCAGCCACATCGCCAGGACGAAGATGATGGCGTCCAGCGGCGCCAGCACCCACTGGTCGTCGAGGATGAAGTTCTTCAGGTTGACGATGAGCGCCCAGGTCGTCATCACGAGCAGGAACACGAGCGGAATGACGATCGGGATGATGTTGCGGTTCATCTTCGCGACCCACACCGCAACCACGGACAGCGCCAGCCCGGCGGTGAGCTGGTTCGTGGTCCCGAACAGCTGCCACAGGACCCCGAACGTGTAACCCTGTTCGCCACCTCCCGGGAGCAGGGCCATCGCCATAGGCACGACGACGGCCACCACGCCAGCCAGGGTCAGGTTGCGCGCGAGCTTGTGCCAGCCGGCCAGCTCGGCGATCTCCTGGACGATGTAGCGCTGCAAGCGCACCCCGGTGTCCATCGTGGTCGCGGCGAAGGAGATCACCACGACAGCCGCGAAGATGACGGCAAGGTCCAGCGGCACACCGAGGTTGTTGGCGAACGCGCCGACGCCGTTGACGAAGCTGCCCACCGCACCGCCCGAGGCAGTGGCGAAATCCGGGTAGAGCTCGTCCCACTCGCCCCGCGTCGCAACGACGCCCGCGGTGGTGGCGAGGACGGCACCCGTGGCGAGGCTGCCCTCGCCGACGGCGCCCATGTATCCGACGTACCGGGCGTCGGTCTCCTTGTCGATCTGCTTGGCGGTGGTGCCTGAGGAGACCAGCGAGTGGAACCCCGAGATGGCGCCGCAGGCAATGGTGATGAACAGGAACGGGAAGATCGAAGGGGAGTCCTCGGGGACGTCGTTGACGACAGGCGCAACGATCGTGTTCCAGCCCACCAGCATGCCGAGCGCGATCACGCCGAGAGCGATGAACAGCTGATGGGAGTTGATGTAGTCGCGAGGCTGCAGCAACATCCACACCGGCAGTCGGGAGGCGACGAACGTGTAGGCGAAGAGCAGGATCACCCACAGCGTGCGGGGTTCCATGCCGAGGGCGCCGGCGACCGTGTCCAGCTCGACCGGGTACTGCTGACCGACCCAGATGAGCAGGTAGAGGCCCACCACGCCGATCAGCGACGGGATGAGTGCGGCCGAGCGCGTCTTGTAGATGTACTGGCCGATGAACATGGCGAGCGGGATCTCGACGACGATCGGGATGACCGCCCCGGGGTTCGCCACGAACAGGTTGGCGATGACGACCGCGAACACGGCGTTCACCAGTGTCAGCAAGAAGAAGATGATCATCAGGAAGAGGGTGCGGGCACGCCTGCTGACCACATCCTGGGCGATGGTGCCGATGTTCTTGGCCTTGTGCCGCAGCGAGACGGCCAGCGACCCGAAATCATGGACGCCCGCCGCGAAGATCGTGCCGAGCACGATCCAGGCAAGGGCTGGACCCCAGCCCCAGAACACGGCGATGGCCGGTCCCACGATCGGGGCAGCGCCCGCCACCGAGGTGAAGTGATGACCGAACACGACGTGCTTGTTGGTGGGGACGAAGTCGACCCCGTCCTTGAACTCGTGGGCCGGTGTCACGAACGCAGGATCGAGACCGTAGATGCGCTCGGCCAGGTAGGTCGAGTAGTAGCGATACCCGAGGAAGAACAACACTCCGACGACGACAGCAACAGCAACGGCTGGCACGACCAGCTCCTTCCGATGTCCCTGCGACGACGCTGCTTGTCGAACCGGGAACTGCCGGGGCCATCATGGCCCCGGACAGTGGACGACCTCAACCTCGGAGCCGTCACCTACGGTGACCCGGTGAGCGCCGGTGAGAACCTCGATGCCACGGCAGCGGCGGTGACGGCGTCCTCTCTTGCCGAGCTGAGCTGGGTCGACGACGGAGGCGGGCCTCGCGTGCTCGGGGTGGTGGTCCTCCTGCGACAGAATCGCCCCGCAGTGGCATTCACCTACGCCGACGAGGCACTGGCGCGGGCCGTGGCGGCGGCCGGGTCGGTGACCCTGAGCCTGACCGAGCCGCGATCGACAGGTGCCGACTTCCGTCCGCTGCTGGCCAGAGGGAGACCGCTGCTGGTCGAGGACCCCGACGGCGACCTGTACGCCGCCGACCTGCTCCTCCAGGAGCTGCGCCGCTATCCGCCGTCCCGCGTGTACGTGGACTCGCCCCTGCTGCAGCGGGAGAACTGGTGGTACCTCCCGCGCCTGGTCGTCGAGCTCGACGTCCAGGCGGTCGAGCCCCTGCGCGCACGAGAGAGCGCCGACGACCAGCTCCTGGTCGTCGCCGGCGGCGACGGGCTCGACGTCCACGTGGCGAGAACGCCGGCCGCCGGACGCGGCCGGCTGGCGCTCGAGGTCGACGGCGCACCTCCGTCGGGACCGGCCGTGCTGTTCAGCCAGGACGCCTCCTTCCCCGACCTCGAGAACTGGTCCCAGTGGAGCTACCGCGGCGCCTGGGACGGCGCCGTCTTCACCGTCCAGGAGGCTCCGGCAGCGGTTGGCCTCGGCCCGCCACTGGGGCTCCGGCAGCGCTGGCGACGTCATCGTGACCTCGAGCGGCGGTGTGTGGCCGCGCTATCGAAACGGGGCGGGCGGTGACGGCGCACCAGGAATCGGGAGATGATCAGCCGTGAGCAGTCCCCGGCAGGGACGGCGCGTCACCGGCACCGCCCCTGCCCACGCTGCGGCGTTGACCGATCGGCACCACACCGCGATCACCCGTGCCTTCACCGGCCGGAGCGCGCGCGGGCTGGCGAACCGGTTCCTCGAGGAGTTCTCCGCCACTGCTCCGGCCGCGTACCCCGAGGTCCACTACGCGACCGCACCCCTGCGCGCCGCTGCACGCCGGCGGGGCGACTCGGACAACCTTCACCTGTGGGCCGGCCAAGCGCACGAGCTGGCTGAGGCGCTGCCGGTCAGCGAGCTCGTGGCGAAGATGACACGGGAAGCGAAGGACGCTCTGTCCCGCGCGGCCGCCGCCCTCTGATCTGGCTCACGGTCGGGGGGTCTTGCCTGGATACCCTGGCGGGGTAACCTTGCGCCAAGATACCCGATGGGGGTACGGCCCCACGTGCGCGGACAGACAGCTCGAGAGGTACGACATGGCAGAGGCGATGCAGGCGACTGAGCATCAGCACAGCTACATCCACAACAACACCAAAGCCGACTACCTGAAGCGCCTGCGTCGCATCGAGGGCCAGGCGCGCGGCCTGCAGCGCATGGTTGAGGAGGAGCAGTACTGCATCGACATCCTCACCCAGGTGTCGGCGATGACCAAGGCGCTGCAGTCGGTGGCCCTGGGGCTGCTCGACGAGCACATGACCCATTGCGTCGTCGACGCCGCCCGCCACGGCGGACCCGAGGCCGAGGTCAAGATCAAAGAGGCGTCGGAGGCGATCGCACGCCTCGTTCGCTCCTGACCGCGCTCCACGACGCGAGGAACAGGCATGAACCAGACCACGACCCGCACCTACACCGTCGTCGGGATGACCTGCGGACACTGCGTCGCGTCAGTCACCGAAGAGGTCCAGGAGGTCCCCGGTGTGACGGACGTCGAGGTCGTGCTCGACAGCGGAACGCTCACCATCACCAGTGCCGAGCCGGTCGACGACGACGCCCTCGGTGCCTCCATCAAGCACGCCGTCGAGGACGCCGGCTACCGGCTCGCATAGCCGTCCACGCGCCTTCGACACGAGTACACGAGGAGACGAGGACAGATGAGTTCCCGGCGCCACGCGTCCGGCGACACGCAACCCGCCCTGAGTGCGGTCGAGCTCACGATCGTGGGGATGACCTGTGCCTCCTGTGCGAACCGCATCGAGCGCAAGCTCAACAAGCTCGACGGCGTCACGGCCACCGTCAACTACGCGACCGAGAAGGCGCAGGTCACGTTTCCGGAGAGCGTCCAGCCCGGGGATCTCTTGTCCACGGTCGAGCAGGCCGGGTACGCCGCCACCCTGCCACCGCCGGCTCGAGCCGACGACAGGCGAGCCGCCGAGGCGTCGCCCGTCGACGAGTCGATCCGCGCGGTGTGGCGGCGACTGCTGCTCTCGGCGGTCCTGACCCTGCCAGTCGTCGCCATGGCGATGATCCCGGCACTGCAGTTCACGTACTGGCAGTGGCTGTCGCTCGCCCTGGCCGTGCCGGTGGTGGCGTGGGGTGGGTGGCAGTTCCACCGCGCCGCCTGGGTGAACCTGCGGCACGGGACCTCGACCATGGACACGCTGATCTCACTCGGCACCCTGGCTGCACTGGGCTGGTCGGTGTACGCGCTGGTGTGGGGTACGGCTGGGACGCCCGGCATGACCCATCCGTTCGCGCTGACGGTAGGCCGCTCTGACGGCGCCGAGAACATCTATTTCGAGGCGGCAGCCGGGGTGACCACGTTCATGCTGGCCGGGCGCTACTTCGAGGCCCGCGCCAAGCGGCGCTCGGGCGCCGCGCTCCGTGCCCTGATGGCGCTGGGCGCCAAGGACGTGGGTGTCCTGCGTGACCGCGGAGATGGGCCCGTCGAGGAGCGTATCCCCGTCGGGCAGCTGGCGGTCGGGATGCGGATCGTGGTCCGTCCGGGCGAGAAGGTCGCCACCGACGGCACGGTGGAGGAGGGTTCCTCCGCCGTCGACGCGTCCCTGCTCACGGGTGAGTCCGTGCCGATAGAGGTCGGGCCGGGAGACCCGGTCGTCGGAGCGAGCGTCAACGTCGGCGGGCGGCTCGTCGTCCGCGCCACCCGTGTTGGCGCGCACACCCAGCTTGCGCAGATGGCCCGCCTCGTCGAGGACGCCCAGAACGGCAAGACCCGGGCGCAGCGGCTGGCAGACCGGATCTCCGGAATCTTCGTGCCCCTCGTGATCGCGCTGTCCGTCGCAACTCTCGGCTTCTGGCTGGTCAGCGGTGCGAGCCCGGCCACGGCGTCAGCTGCCGCGGTGGCCGTGCTGATCATCGCCTGCCCGTGCGCGCTCGGCTTGGCCACTCCCACCGCGTTGATGGTCGGTACCGGCCGCGGCGCCCAGCTCGGCATCCTGATCAAGGGGCCGGAGGTGCTGGAGTCCACTCGTCGAGTGGACACCGTCGTGCTGGACAAGACCGGCACCGTCACCACCGGTCAGATGAGTCTGGTCCACGTCGTCGCTGCAGCCGGCGAGGACGCCGACCAGATCATGCGGCTGGCCGGGGCGGTCGAGGCCGCATCGGAGCACCCGGTGGGTCGGGCCATCGCGGCCGGCGCCCGCGAGCGCGTCGGGATTCTTCCCCCGGTGGACGGCTTCGCCAGCGTCGAGGGGCTCGGTGCCCACGGCGTGGTCGCCGTCGGCGGCGGTAGCCATCGCGTCGTTGTGGGCCGCCGGCAGCTGCTGGAGCAATGGTCGTCGCGCGTTCCGGCCGAGCTCGACCGCGCGCTGGGTGAGGCGCGGGCAACTGGTGGAACTGCCGTCGTCGTGGGCTGGGACGGCGTCGCCCGTGGCGTGCTCGTGGTGGCCGACACCGTGAAGCCCACCTCGGCCGAGGCGATCACGCGCCTGCGCGCGCTCGGCCTGCGACCGGCGTTGCTCACCGGCGACAACGAGGCCGTAGCCCGCTCCGTGGCCGCACAGGTGGGCATCGAGCCGGAGGCCGTCGTCGCCGACGTCATGCCGGCCGACAAGGTGGCCGCGGTCCAGCGGATGCAGGCGCAGGGTCGCGTCGTCGCCATGGTCGGCGACGGGGTCAACGACGCCGCCGCGCTAGCCCAGGCCGATCTCGGCCTGGCGATGGGCACTGGCACCGACGTGGCGATCGAGGCGAGCGACCTCACCCTTGTCCGTGGGGACCTTCTGGTCGTCGCCGACGCAATCCGCCTCTCCCGCCGGACGTTGGGCACGATCCAGGGAAACCTCTTCTGGGCGTTCGCCTACAACGTGGCCGCTCTGCCGCTGGCCGCCGCCGGCCTGCTCACCCCCATGCTGGCCGGGGCCGCCATGGCGTTCTCGTCCGTGTTCGTGGTCAGCAACAGCCTGCGCCTGCGCCGGTTCCGACCACTCGCGTCGTAGCTCTCGCTCCCCCGCGTGAGCCAAGGGTCCGACCGGGTGATGGTCGATGCCGTCTTGCGGCGCTCGTCGGGACGACACCGAGGGGCTGGAAGAGTCAGGCCGACGGCCGGCCGAGGAGTCTTGCCGCCTGGGCAGAACCGGGTGTTCACTTGGCGCGCACGCGGGGCTTGGATGGGGAGGGCGACCATGCGATCGAGGATTGCGGCAGGGTCCATCACCGTGGCGCTGGCGCTGGCCCTCGTGCCTGGCTCAGCACCCGGGGCCGGCGCTGGCGCACGAGGCCCCTCTGGATCTCCGGGGGCTGCTGGGGTCGGGGATCCGTACTTCCCCAGGGATGGCAACGGTGGCTACGACGTCCGGCACTACGACCTGGACCTGGCCTACGCCCCCCGCTCGAACCGGCTCAAGGGCGTCGCGACGATCAAAGCCCGTGCCACCAAGCACCTGTCCGCGTTCAACCTCGATCTCGACGGTCTGCAGGTGCGCTCGGTACGGGTGCACGGCAAGAAGGCACGGTGGAGTCGCGCCCGCGGTGAGCTCACGATCAAGCCGCGGAAGACCCTGCGCAAGGGGCATGGTTTCACGACCCTCGTGCGCTACGCGGGCCGCCCTCGGACGTTGACTGACGACTTCGGCGCCTCGGGTTTCTTCCACACCGATGACGGAGCGGTCGTCGCCGGTCAGCCGCATGGGGCGGCAACCTGGTTCCCAAACAACGACCACCCCAGTGACCGGGCCTCGTACACCTTCCACGTCACCGTTCCCAAAGGCCTGGCCGCCCTGGCCAACGGCCGCCTGAAGAGCAGGCGCGTCAGCGGGGAACGCGCGACCTGGACCTGGCAAGCCACGGAGCCGATGGCCTCGTACCTCACCACGATCGCCGTCGGCGACTTCGATGTGGACTCCTACCGCAGCTACGGGATCCCCACCTGGGACGCCATCGATTCCGACCTGCTCGATCCCCTGGCGACTCCGACCTCGGGCACGCAGCTGGCGATCAGCCAGGCGGCCAACGGCGCCTACAAGCGGCTGAGCCGGGTGATCGACGTGCCGGCCGGCGGTGCGAAGCTGACATTCAGGCTCACCCGCGACACCGAGCCGGACTGGGACTTCGCGTTCGTGGAGGCTCACCCGGTCGGGTCCGGGAAGTGGACGACCCTGCCCGACGAACGTGGTCACACCAGCCGCAACACCGGCGCCGCGTGTGAGCAGCTGTCGCTACATCCGTTCCTGCGGCACTACGTGAGTCGCAGCGACGGTGGTTGTGATCCCGCCGGGACGACCGGTCGCTGGCACGCTGCCAGCGGCACCAGCGACGGGTGGGAGAGGTGGACGGTCAACCTGTCCCGATACGCCGGGCAGCGGGTCCGGGTATCACTGTCCTACGCCAGTGACGAGCTCTACCAGTACGGTGGCGTCTTCGTCGACGACGTGGTCGCCTCCACCGGTCCAGGGTCGACGTCGTTCGAGGGCGACGGCCTTCCCCAGAACGGCTGGACCGTGCTCGGTCCCCCGCGGGGCAGTGGCCCGAACCGCAACGACTGGATCGTCGGCGGCGTCGCCGACGAGCCGCCGCCACCCGGCCGGCGGGCGCAACGCTCGCTCGGCCGTCAGGGCGAGATCGTGGCGTTCCTGTCCCGGCGCTTCGGTCCGTACCCGTTCAGCGCGCTCGGCGGGATCGTCGATGACGAGCCGCGCATGCAGTTCGCGCTCGAGACCCAGACGCGACCCGTGTACGGGGATGCCTTCTTCCGCAGCCAGGACCAGTCCGAGGGCGATGCGGTTGTCGTGCACGAGCTGGCCCACCAGTGGTACGGCGACAGCCTGACGGTGCGGCGGTGGCGCCACATCTGGCTGAACGAGGGATTCGCCACGTACGCGGAATGGCTGTGGAGCGAGCGCGAGGGGCTCGGCACGGCGCGGGAGATCTTCAACTTCTACTATGAGGCGATCCCCGCTGGCTCACCGTTCTGGGACCTGACCATCGGCGACCCGGGACCCGACCGGCTCTTCGACGGTGCGGTGTATACGCGAGGCGCCATGACCCTGCACCGGCTCCGCCAACGGGTCGGTCACGCCGACTTCTTCGACATTCTGCGGCGCTGGGCTCGCTCGCAGCGAGGCGAGCTGGTGACGACCCGGGAGTTCGCCCAGCTGGCTGAGCGGATCTCCGGACGCAACCTCGACAACCTCTTCGAGACCTGGCTGTTCACGCCCAGTAAGCCGAAGCTGTCGCCGGCCGCAACCAGGGAGCAACCGCCTCAGGGGTGGCAGCCGTCCGGCTCGGCGGCCGGGATCCTCAAGCGGCTGGAACAGCGCTCCGGCTGACCGCCGCACTGGCCGCTGCACTGACCGCCGCGCCGAGTGTGTCCGCGAACGGGACTGGTGAGGGCTCCGTGCAGGATCCCTACGGTCTGGCCGCACCGATCTCCACGGCCCGCCTCGACCTGGTACTGCTGCCGTACCCGTGGTTGCAGGCCTTCGTCCGTGGCGCGGAGCCGCCGGATCTCGGCTTCGACGACCCACACCACGTGATGCAGGGCAACGAGGGGTTGGTCCGGCTGCGCGCCGAGCAGATCGCCGCCGACCCCCGCCAGGAGCCGTGGCTGCTGCGGATGGTCGTCCTCCGTGGCGCCGGCCGGGGAGAGGCCGTGGGCTACGCCAACTTCCACGCCCCACCCGACGACCGCGGCATGGTCGAGATCGGCTACCAGGTCACCGCGCATCTGCGCGGTCTCGGGTACGGAGGCGAGGCGGCGTCCGCCATGTGGGGGTGGGCGGCCCGCCACGGCGCACGAGTCCTGCGCGCCAGCATCGCGCCGCACAACGCGCCGTCGATCGCTCTCGTGCGCCGGGCCGGATTCCAGCCGGTGGGGGAGCAGGTGGATGAGGAGGACGGACTGGAGGTCATCTGGGAGCGGGCTGCCAGCGGCCTGCCGTCCGGCCGATAGGGCCTACTGTCCGCCGGCGACGTACTGGTTGAGCTGGTCGCGCTCGAACTCCAGCTCGCTGATCCGCGCCTTCACCGCGTCGCCGATGCTGACAAGCCCGGACAGCTTCCCGTCGACCACGACGGGGATGTGCCGCACTCGAGCGTTCGTCATCTGACGCATGAGGTCGTCCAGCGAGTCGTGCGGCTCGCACACGTGCACGTCGGTCGTCATGACATCGGACACCGGGATGTCGAGTGCACCCGGGCCCTCGCGCAGCTTCCGCACGACATCACGCTCCGACACGATGCCGGCCACCTGTCGACCGTCGTCGCTGACCACCAGCGCACCGAAATTATGCTTGGTCAATTCCTCGATGAGCTCGGCGAGAGTGGCCTCGGCACGGATGGTCACCACGTCGGCGCCGCCCTTCGACTCGAGGACGTCCTTGATCCTCACAACTGCCTCCCCTGACGATCGCCCTGTCCGCCCCGGCCGATCGCACCCTATTGCCCCGGAGCGGCCCGCGACCAGTCCGTCCCTGCTGAGACACTCGGCCAGTGTCGCCACCGTCCCGCACGGCCCTGCCGCCAGCAGCAGGCGGAGTCGTGGTCATGGGCTGGATCACGGTGGTGCTGGTGCTCGACAGCGAAGGATCGCTGGCACTGCAGCGGACGCTCGGACTCGCGACCTGGGCCTTGCTCATGCTGGCGCTCCGCACCGAGCGCCTGCCGGTACGCGTGCAGACCGCCATCGTGGTCGTCTTCGCCACTGTCGTGGAGTACACGTTCGCACCGTTGCTCGGTGCCTACACCTACCGTTTCGACAACGTGCCGTGGTACGTCCCGCCCGGGCATGGGTTGGTCTACCTTGCCGCGTTGTGGTTCGGTCGCAGCTCCGTGGTGCAGCAGCACTTGCGGGCTTGCACGATCGCCGTCATCGCGGTCGGAGGGGCCTACTCGGTGTACGGGGTGACCCTGGCCGCTCGCCTGGACGTACTTGGCCTGTTCTGGTTCGCCTGCCTGGTCGGCTTCCTCGTCTGGGGCCCCTCGCAGCCCTTGTACGTGGGCGCGTTCTGCGTGGTGACCTACCTCGAGCTGGTAGGTACCCACCTCGGCAACTGGGAGTGGGCTGAGCGCAGCCCGCTCGATCTCGTGCCGATGGGCAACCCCCCATCGGGAGCCGCCGGCGGGTACGGCTGGTTCGACCTGGTGGCGCTGCTGCTGGCTCCACCTCTCCTGCGCTGGTGGACCGGGCGACAAGTCAGTGCTCAGGACGTACTCGACAGCCGCTAGTCCGGTGGAGTGCGACGGTGCCGGGAGAGGTCGTGCAGGCTGCCGCCGTCGCCGGCCGGACGTGAGCCCGTGCCGTCGTCGTCCGGGAAGTGACCGAGGAAGGCCATGGCTGCGTCGTGCAGTTTTCCGTTCGTGGCCAGGGCATTGCCGCCCAGGGGGCCGTCTGCGCCGGCCAGCGAGCCGAACCGCCCCCCCGCCTCTCGGACGATGACGTCGAGCGCCGCCATGTCGTGCAGAGCCAGCGCAGGTTCGGCGGCGATGTCCACAGCGCCCTCGGCCACGAGCATGTACGACCAGAAGTCGCCGTAGGCGCGCGCTCGCCAACAGCGGCGGGTCAACGCGACCACGTCGTCGAGCCGCCCGATCTCGTCCCAGCCGCTCAGGCTCGCATACGAGAACGAGGCGTCCTCGATCTCGGAAACGTCGGACACCCGGCACGGTCTGGCCGACATCAGCGACCTGCCGGTCCAGGCGCCGCCGCCCGCCGACGCCCACCAGCGGCGGCCGAGGGCCGGCGCCGACACGCAGCCCACCACGACGCTGTCACCCTCCATCAGCCCGATGAGAGTGGCCCATACGGGCACCCCTCGCACGAAGTTCGCGGTGCCGTCGATCGGATCGACCACCCAGCGCCGCGGCCCCCAACCCGACGATCCGGCCTCTTCGCCGAGGACGGCGTCGCGCGGCCGGGCCCGCCCGAGCGTGCCGCGGATCAGCTCCTCGCAGGCGTGGTCCGCGTCGGAGACAGGCGTGGTGTCGGGCTTGGTCGACACGTGCAGGTCGGTTGCCCGGAAGCGCTCCATGGTGAGCGAGTCGGCGTCGTCGGCGAGCACGTGGGCGAGCCGCAGATCGTCGGTGTGCGTGCTGGCCATGCCGGTCAGGCTAGACCTCGGCGGTGAGATCCCCGTGGGTGGTTGTGCCGTGGTCGAGCAGCGAGTTGGCTGACCGTGTGCTTCCCGACACCCTGAACGGACTTCCGCTGCATCCCCTCGCGGTTCATGGGCCGGTCGTGCTGATCCCGCTGGCCGCGCTGCTCGGGGTGACGTTCGCGATTCCCGCACTCCGGCAATGGTCACGCTGGCCGCTGGCCCTGGTGTCCCTCGGTGCTGCCGTCGCGGCGTTCATCGCGGTCCAGAGCGGCAAGAACCTCAAGGAGTCCCTGTCTCTCAGTGGGCCCCTGAAGGAGCTGATAGAGCGCCACGAGGAGCGTGCCGAGCAGCTCCTGTGGATGATCATCGCGTATGCCGCGCTGGCGGTGATCGCCGCTGTCGTCGCGGGCCGCGGCAAGATTCGCGACGAAGTGCCTGGCGACCACCGGGCGGCGTCGACGGCGCCGCGCGGCTCGCTCGGAGTGCTCGGTGTGGTGCTGTCGGTCCTGCTCGTGCTCGGCGGTGCCGCGGTCACATACCAGACC
Organism: Nocardioidaceae bacterium; assembly: GCA_029266455.1. Lineage (GTDB taxonomy): Bacteria > Actinomycetota > Actinomycetes > Propionibacteriales > Nocardioidaceae > JACCWP01. The sequence goes on along the minus strand of JAQSWV010000042.1, from coordinate 11,587 downwards.
TACCGCGTCGGTGAGCTCGGCTCGGAGGCGGTGTGGGGGTCGACCGGCTGAGGCCTGAGCAACGACAGGATCACCAGTCGCGGTCGGGCTCGCGGCTCTCCAGCAGCCGCCGGAACGACTCCACCCTGACCGCGTCGACGCGGCCGTCCGCCACCGCCAGGTCGAGGCCGCACTCGGGGGCGTCCGCGCCGTGGGTGCACCCGCGCGAGCAGTCGTGCGCGGCCTGGGACAGATCCGGGAACGCCCGCAGCAGCGCGTCCGGCTGCACGTGGGCCAGGCCGAAGGAGCGGATACCGGGCGTGTCGACGATCCAACCGCCTCCGGGAAGGGCCAGCGCGATCGCCGAGGTGGAGGTGTGTCGGCCCCTCCCGGTGACGAGGTTGACCCCGGCGGTGTCCCGATGGGCACCCGGCACCAGCGCGTTGACCAGCGTGGACTTGCCCACGCCCGAGTGCCCGACCATGACGCTGATCCTCCCTGCCAGGCGCTCGAGAAGCGCCGACAGGTCACCGTCGCGCCGAGTCGCGACCGTCGCCACCCCCAGCGGGCGGTACGCCGCCAGCAGATCGTCGGGCGGTGCCAGATCTGACTTGGTGAGGCACAGGAGGGCGTCCATCCCCTCGGCGAACGCCGCCACGAGACACCGGTCGATCAGGCGGGGCCGGGGCGGCGGGTCGGCGAGTGCGCTGACCACGACGAGCTGGTCGGCATTGGCGACGATGACCCGCTCGACGGGGTCGTCGTCGTCAGCAGTGCGGCGAAGGACGGTTCGGCGCCCCTCGACGTCCACGATGCGCGCCAGCGAGCCCTCGTCGCCGGAGAGGTCGCCCACCACACGTACCCGGTCGCCCACGACGACGGCCTTGCGGCCGAGGGACCGCGACTTCATCGCGGTCACCGCACGTCCCTGGTCCCCGTCCTCCACCAGCAGGGTGTAGCGGCCCCGATCGCGGGTGGTGACCAGCGCGGGCACGGCGTCGGCGTGCGCCGGCCGGTCCTTGGTCCGGGGGCGGGTGTGCCGGCGCGGCCGGTCGTACTTCGCGTCCTCGTCCCAGCGGCTCATGTCACCAGCCGTTCCCACGCCTGGGCGAAGCCCGGATACGTCTTGGCCGTCGTGGCCACGTCCTCGACCTCGACGCCGGTCACCGCAAGACCGACCACCGCACCCGCGTGGGCCATCCGGTGGTCGGCGTAGGTGCCCCACCGGCCCGCCCGCAGAGGGCGCGGCACGATGCGCAGCCCGTCCGGCTGCTCGTCGACGTGGCCGCCCAGCCGCCTGATCTCCGCGGCGATGGCCGCGAGCCGGTCGGTCTCGTGACCACGCAGGTGCGCGATGCCGCTGAGCTGTGACGGCGAGTCGGCCAGCGCGCACAGCACCGCCACCACGGGGGTCAGCTCTCCGACCGCGTGCAGGTCGACGCTGACTCCCTGGAGGCGGCCGACGCCCTCCACCACCAGGTCGTGGTCGTCCCTGCGCACCGAGGCGCCGAAGGCGACCAGCAGATGTCGCAGCTCGTCGCCCGCCTGGTCGGTGCGCGCCGGCCAGTCCCGTACCCGGACCCGGCCCCGGGTGACCACCGCCGCCGCCAGGAAGGGCGCGGCGTTGGACAGATCGGGTTCCACCACGCAGTCGAGGGCCTCGATGTGGCCAGGCTGCACCACCCAGCGGTCGGGCTCGGAGTCGTCGACGGTCACGCCCCTCAGCCGCAACTGCGCGACGGTCATGTCGATGTGCGGTCGCGACGGCACCGGCTCGCCCCGGTGCCGGACGTCGACGCCTGCTGTGCACCGGGCTCCAGCCAGCAGGAGGGCGGACACGAACTGGCTGGACGATGACGCGTCGAGCTCGACCGTGCCCCCCTTCAGCGCGCCGTGGCCGTGCACGGTGAACGGGAGCGATCCACGCCCGTCGTCGTCGATGACGGCGCCCAGTGCCCGCAGGCCCGCGATCATCGGGGCCATCGGGCGATCGCGCGCCCGGGGATCACCGTCGAAGTCCACCGGGCCGTCGGCCAGGGCGGCGACCGGCGGCACGAAGCGCATGACCGTGCCCGCCAGTCCGCAGTCGACCGAGGCCGGGCCGCTCAGCGAGGCAGGCGTGACCCGCCAGTCCTGGCTCTCCGGACCCGTCGGGTCGATGCGGGTGCCGAGCGCGCGCAGCGCGTTGACCATCAGGTCGGTGTCACGGGCACGCAGCGGCTGCCGCAGTGTCGACGGTCCCGCGGCGAGTGCGGCGAGCACCAGCACACGGTTGGTCATCGACTTGCTGCCCGGCAGTGACACGGTGCCGTCCAGCGGCCGGTCAGGCGTCGGCGCGCGCCACCACCGGGTCGGCACGGTCACCGGCGCGGCCCGTTCAGGAGCTGGTGACGCGCTGCTTCATCCGGCGGGCCGCCAGGCCTACCCGCTCGCGGGCGGACGGCTCGATGTCGACGGCGGCGATGATGAGGCCGCCCGTCATGGAGATGTTCTTGTAGAACTGCGCGCGCTGCTCGGCCTTCTCCGCGGCGTCGTCCACCTCCCAGTAGGGGTGCCCGGCAAGGGTCGTGGGCGCCAGCGTCCCGACCAGCGCGAGCGCGGCGAGGCGAGGGAACCTGTTGGTCGCCAGCATCAGTCCGGCACCCACCTTGACGGCGCCGTTCAGCCGAACCCACCCACTGGCGTCGGTCGGGAGCGGTACCGAGGCCGGAACCCGAGAGGTGATGAGCGGGACCACCTTGTCGGTGACCTTTCGCGCCTGGGGGGTGAGGGCGCCGGCGTTCCGGACCTCCTCGATGCCTCCCACCACGAACATCGAAGCGAGCATCGGACGGGCCAACATGCGGACAAGACTCATGGGGTCCTTTCTACCGCGTCGACACTCCGGCTGCGACGGGTCCCCCGGCACCGGGTCCTCCGCTGACGGACGGTGGTCACGGTGCCAGCCGGTGCAGGTCGCGTGGGAACAGCGTGACCTCGCGGATGTTCTCGGCCCCGAGCAGGTGTGCGGTCCGGCGCTCGAGCCCGATGGCGAAGCCGCCGTGCGGAGGGACGCCGAACCGGAAGGTGTCGATGTAGGCGGCGTACGGCTCCAGCGGTTCGCCCCGCGCCTCGAGCGCCGCGATAGTCGCCGTGCCGGTGCAGTCGCCGGCCTCCGGTCACCAGCTCGATGCCACGGAACAGGAGGTCGAACGACCGGGACCACCGCGGCTCGTCGGGGTCCGGGGCGGTGCCGCCACACCTTCACCACCGACCGGGTGCCCGGACGGGCACCGGCGGCGGCCTCGTTGCCGGGCCGGGCTCGGGGCTCGTCCTCCGCAGCCGTCCGCTGCCCGCCTCTCCAGCCCAGGGGTTGCTCTCTGCACTGCGGTGGTCGGATTCGTACTCGGTCTCGTCGTCACCCACTGGCCATGCGGCGCAGTCGGCATCGGGTCCTACTCTGGTCGGCATGTGCGGGCGTTACGCGGCGAGCCGGTCACCGGCCGACCTCGTCGAGGAGTTCGAGGTCGAGCACGTCGACCGCACGGACGGGTTGGCGGCCGACTACAACGTGGCCCCGACCAAGCCGGTGCCCGCCATCGTCACCCGGCCCCCACGCGGGCAGCGTGACGACCCGCCGGTGCGCCAGCTGACGGTGCTCCAGTGGGGGCTGGTTCCGTCCTGGGCCAAGGACCCCAAGATCGGCAGCCGGATGATCAACGCGCGCACCGAGACGGTCGCCGACAAGCCGGCCTTCCGGCGGGCATTCGCCCGGCGGCGCTGCCTGCTGCCGGCCGACGGCTACTACGAGTGGTACGAGACCGAGCAGCGCACGTCGAAGGGGAAGCCGGTCAAGCAGCCGTTCTTCATCCACCCTCGCGACGGTGGGGTCTTGGCGATGGCGGGGCTGTACGAGATCTGGCGCGACGAGAGCCGCGACCGCGACGACCCGGAGGCGTTCCGCTGGACCTGCACGGTTCTCACCACCACCGCCGAGGACGACCTCGGTCACCTGCATGACCGGATGCCGCTCCTGGTCGAGCCGTCCAGGTGGCAGAGCTGGCTCGACCCCGGCCTCGATGGCGCTTCGGACCCGGCCGCGTTGCTCGGCGTGCTGGTGCCGGCCACTCCGAGTGGGTCAGGGACGCGGCTGGAGGCGTATCCGGTCTCGCGGCTGGTCAACTCGGTCAAGAACAACGGGCCGGAGCTGGTGGCGCCGCAACCGGTCGAGGACGCGCAGGGCGTCGGGTGATGCCCTGATTGCGCGCGTCCGCACGGTGTCGACACCGCAGGGGCAGGCGAGGACCTACCGGTTTCAGGCGCCGGAGCCGGTGGCGACGCTGCTGCTCGGGCACGGGGCGGGCGGCGGGGTGGAGTCGCGGGACCTTCAGCACCTGGCGCAGAAGCTGCCGCGACGCGGCGTCACGGTGGTGCTCGTCGAGCAGCCCTGGCGGGTCGCGGGTCGCAAGATCGCTGTTCGCCCGCCGCTGCTGGACGAGGCGTTCCTTGCGGTGTGCGACCGGCAACGGCCGCGGACGCCGTTGATCGTCGGCGGCCGCAGTGCCGGTGCCCGGGTCGCCTGCCGAACGGCGCGACAGGTCGGGGCGGTGGGTGTACTGGCTCTCGCCTTTCCACTGCACCCGCCCGGCCGCCAGGACCGGTCGCGCGCCGACGAGCTGGTGGCAGCGGGCCTGCCGACCCTGGTGGTCCAGGGCGGGCGCGACCCGTTCGGCAGCCCGAGCGAGCTGTCGCCGTTCCGCGCACCGGGTCGCCGGGTGGTGGTGGTGCCAGGTGCCGACCATGGGTTCTCGGTACGGGTCGCAGACGGCGGTCCCGCGGCGGCGGAGGCCGGGCTGGACGAGATCTGCGAGCTGGTCGGCGACTGGGCGGCGGAGCTGGCAGGCATACCGGTCCGACCGGCGCGGTGACCCGAGAAGCGGTGCGTTGCCGGCACCGCGCGGCGCTCGGGGAACATCCCGCCGTGAGGTCCGGTTGGTACCTGACGTGCTGACGACGATGCCTGCGGTCCCCGAAGCGGCGTGGCGTGACAGCGAGCCGGTCTCGCGGCCTGGTGCGGCTGAGCCCGGCCACGGGGGGTGGCCACAGGTAGGCTCGGGGGCAATGAGTGACTCCTTGGGACCCCTTGACGCCGATATCGGCGACCCCGATCGCGGCGCGGTCGAGACGGACGAACAGCGCGCCCTGCGGTTCGAGCGCGACGCACTGCCGTTCCTCGACCAGCTCTACTCGGCCGCGCTGCGGATGACGCGCAACCCCGCTGACGCCGAAGACCTGGTCCAGGAGACCTTCGCCAAGGCCTTCGCGGCCTTCCACCAGTTCCGTGAGGGCACCAACCTCAAGGCGTGGCTGTACCGCATCCTGACCAACACCTACATCAACTCCTACCGCAAGCGGCAGCGTCAGCCGCTCCAGCAGCCGACGGAGGAGCTGGAGGACTGGCAGATGGCGGCGGTGGCCGGCCACACCCCGGCCGGACTGAAGTCAGCCGAGGTGGAGGCACTCGAGCACCTTCCCGACTCCGACGTGAAGGATGCCCTGGCGCAGCTGCCGGAGGACTTCCGATACGCCGTGTACCTCGCCGACGTCGAGGGCTTCGCGTACAAGGAGATCGCCGAGATCATGGGAACACCTATCGGCACCGTGATGTCCCGGCTGCATCGTGGCCGGCGACAGCTACGAGACCTGTTGTCCGACTACGCCGCCGAACGGGGCATGCAGTCGGCCGCGGTGGGTGAGCAGTCATGAGCTGCGGCAGGCCGCACGACCAGGACTGCGGCGAGGTGCTCGCCCAGCTGTACCTGTTCATCGACCACGAGCTCGATGAGGCGTCGGCTCACCAGATCCAGCACCACCTCGACGAGTGCGCGCCGTGCCTGCACCACCACGAGCTGGACATCCTCGTGCGCAGGCTGGTGGCCCGCTCCTGCACCGAACCGGCGCCCAGGCCGCTGCGCGAGCGAGTGCTGATGTCGATCCACGAGGTGGTGCACACCGAGGTGCGGAAGTCATCGGTCACCGAGACGAAGTACACCGAGACGCGTCACCCACCGGGTCTGGGCGGCGACGGCACCGTCCGTCCGTTCTGACGCAGAGACGTCCAGCCTTCAGCCGATCCGGTCGAGGTACCGGTCGCGCTGGACCGCGACCCGGGTGATCTCGCCCTGCGCGATGACCTTGCCGGCCTCGTCACGAGCCATCACCTCGAAACGCAGCAGGCGCCCGTCCGCGTGCGCCAGCACGGCCGTGACCTCCAGCGACCGGCCGACCGGGGTGGGGCGCAGGTGCTCCAGCGACATCCTCGTGCCGACGGTAGAGGTGGCGTCAGGCACTGCGTCGGCGACCGCGGCGCAGCACACTGCCTCGCACCAGGCCAGCAGCCGCGGGGTCGCCAGGACCGGCAGGTCACCACTGCCCAGGGCGGCGGCGGTGTCGCCTGTGTCGACCACGTAACGGCTTGTGCTGGTGGACCCGGGAGCGGGCAGCGGCATCAGGTGCTCCGATTCGTCGGCCGGCGGCGGGACCTGCGAGACTAGTCCGATCCCCCCAGTCGACCCAGGAGGACAGCCATGGGCAAGACCGGACGCAAGCGTCGTGCTCGTCGCAAGAACAAGGCCAACCACGGCAAGCGCCCCAACGCCTGACCCCGACACCTGATCGCGACACCCGAGTCCCGACACCTGACCAGCCTTTCGGCGCGGGGCGGGGCTCAGGGCTCGAGCGGCAGCCCGTACGCCAGGAGATCCACGCCGGGCACCGGCGACCAGTCCAACGCTGGCAGCCGGGTGAAGCCGAACCGTGCGTACAAACGGTGCGCCGCCACCATCCGCCGGTCACTGCACAACACCACCCGCCGTTGACCGAGCTGCCGAGACCGCTCGAGGCAGCGGTGTACCAGCAGAGCGCCGATCCCGCGCCCGCGAGCGGCCGGCGCCACGGCCAGCATCCGGAACTCGCCGTCCGAGTCGTCGGCCGCCAGCTCGCGCCAGGGTGAACCCGGCGGGCAGTACGTCACACATCCCAGCAGGCCGTCCGTACCGGCGGCTACCCAGACCTCCGCCTCTCGGTCGCGGGTCGCGGCGTCGCTCAGCCGGTCGACGTAGCTGGGATCGGCGAACCCGTCGAAGGAGTATGCCGACAGCGTGAGCTGGCCCGCTGCGGTCAGCTCGTCCGGGCTCACTCTGCAGACCTCGACCTCAGGTGCCGGTGCGCCGGGGGAGTCGGTCGGTGACGATGGCCGCCGCGACGTCGTCATGCGCGGAGCCTATCCGCGGCCGCGGCCGCCTCCGACCGCAGCGTCACGCTTCCACATCCACCGCCTACCCTCGTGACGTGCCCTCGCTCGACGACGTGGTCCGTCAGCACACGACGCTCGGGCCGGCCGACCTCGACTGGCTGCACCTGCTGGTTGCCGACTGGCAGATCATCGCCGACCTCTCGTTCGCTGACCTCATCCTGTGGGTGCCGGACGCCGGCGACCTCGGCTTCTGGGCGGGCGCGCAGATGCGCCCCACCACCGGTCCCACCGCGCACGTCGACGACGTGGTGGGCGCATTCGTCCCGACCGGTCGGCGGCCGCTGCTCGACAGTGCCTGGTCCGACGGTCGCATCGCCCGCGAAGGCGATCCCGAGTGGCGCGACGACGTGCCGGTACGGGTGGAGGCCATCCCCGTGCGGCGGGGTCAGCACGTGCTCGGCGTGGTGGCGCGCTCCACCAACCTGCTCGGCATCCGTACCCCGAGCCGGCTCGAGCTGTCCTACCTGCAGACGGCAGCCGACCTGGCCACCATGATCGCCGAGGGACATTTCCCCTACGTGGGCGAGCGCTCCGCGCTGACCGACTCGATGCGGGTAGGCGACGGCTTCGTGCGCACCGACGTCCGAGGTCTGGTCACCTACGCAAGCCCGAACGCCCTGTCGGCATTCCGGCGCCTCGGGCTCACCGGCGACCTGCTCGGCCAGCCGCTGGCGGCCGTCACCGGTGCGCTGGCACCACCGTCGGACCAGCCGGTGCACCAGGCGGTCACCACGGTGGTGTCCGGCCACGCCCCCCACGCCGCCGAGCTCGAGAACGCGCATGCCTCACTCGTTGTCCGGTCGATGCCACTGCTGAGCGGCGGGGCGTGGAGCGGCTCGCTGCTGCTGCTGCGCGATGTCACCGAGCTGCGCCGTCGCGAGCGAGAGCTCGTCACCAAGGAAGCCACGATCCGCGAGATCCATCACCGGGTGAAGAACAACCTGCAGACGGTGGCGGCACTGCTGCGGCTGCAGGCCCGGCGGGTCGGCGCCACGCACGAGGTGCGGGTCGCCCTGGAGGAGGCGACGCGACGGGTTGCCGCCATCGCGGTCGTGCACGAGACGCTCAGCCAGTCCTTCGACGAGTCCGTGGACTTCGACGACGTCGCGGACAGGCTGCGGGCGATGGTCGTCGAGGTGTCGTCGTCGCCCGACACGGACACCATGGAGGCGTCGGCATCGCCGGCCGCCGCGGGGATCAGATCGCAGCGAGAGGGCTCGTTCGGGCGATTGCCCGCACACCTGGCCACCTCACTGTCCATGGTCCTGGTCGAGCTCATGCAGAATGCCGTCGAGCACGGCTACGCAGGGGGAGCGGGGTGCGTACGCGTCGTCGTCCGCCGCGGTGCCGGGACGATGGAGGTTCGGGTGGAGGACGACGGGGTGGGTCTCCCGGCGGACTTCGACACCGCTGGTGCCGGGAGTCTCGGGATCGCCATCGTCAGGACCCTGGTCGAGTCCGAGCTCGGTGGCCGGATCTCGTTCGCGTCGGTCCGGCAGCCCCCGGCTGACGGGTCGGTCGGGGACTCCGGGTCCGGCGCGGTGGCGACCGTGGTGCTGCCGCTCGTGTCGCGGTGAGCCGGCCAGACGCGGCGCCGGGGCGCCCGGCCACGTCGTGGGCCTCGCTGATCTCGACAAGGCTCCGCGAGCCAGCCGTGTGCTGCGCGCAACCAGCCTCAGGCCGTGCGCAGCCTGGCGCGGGCGGTCCGCCGCTTCAGCGCCCGACGCTCGTCCTCGCTCATCCCGCCCCAGACACCGTGGTCCTGACCTGACTCGAGCGCCCAGGCCAGGCATTGCTCGCGGACGTCGCACCGACGGCAGACCACCTTGGCCTCCTCGATCTGGAGGATGGCGGGACCGGTGTTCCCTATCGGGAAGAACAGCTCCGGGTCCTCGTCGAGGCAGGCCGAGCGGTGGCGCCAGTCCACGGGGGCGGCTCCTGTCATCAGGGGGCGCACGCCACTGTTTGCGTGCCCCGGGGGTTTGTGAACGCGTTCACGATTACTCACAGGTGTCCGGCAGTCAAGTGGTCTGCGCGCACACCCACGGCAGGGCGAAGCCTGCGGCGGTCCCGCCCTGCCTTTCCATGCTGACAACAGTGAGCCGGTCGCACAACCCCTATGACGCTGTCGCATCGTGTCGGCTCCGTCACAGCCGATGTCGGCGCGTCCGCGTGAACTGGTATCCGTACGCTGCTCCGGTGAGCTCGGACCAGCCAGGCCGACGGTCCGGTCCGCCCGTGGCGGGGTCCGGCTTGCGTCTGGCAGCGTGCCTCGTGGCAGGTCAGGGCGTCGCGCTGGTGGCGGTATCCGGCGTGGAACTGGCGTCGCTGAACGCATCGCGGGTCGGCCTGGCGCTCACCACGGCGGGCTTCTTTCTCGTCTGTGGTCTGGGACTCGCGTGGGCGGGCCGGGGGCTGTGGACCGCGGAGTCCTGGTCGCGCGGACCTGTCGTGGCGGCACAGCTGCTGGTGCTGGGCGTGGCCTGGTCGACCCGATCCCTGCCGTGGCTCGCGCTGTTGCTGGCGGCCTGGGCGGTGCTGGTGCTGGTGCTGGTGCTGCGGCGATCCGCCACTGAGGCCCTGGGGGAGTGACCGGTACCGCCGGCGTCAGCCGCCGGAGCCCTGCCGCTGCCCATGGCCACCGCGGACGCGTGTGAAGGTGATGACCAGCGCGTCGCTGTGAGCCTCCATGTCGAGGCCCGACGTGAGAGCGCTCAACACTGTCCAGGAGAACCCGTCGCGCGAAGGGACGGCCGGCTGCTCGCACGCCGCGCTCGCGCGCACCGTGAGCGCCTGTTCGGTGACCCCGAACTCGCAGCGCAGGCTCGCCTTCGGGCTGGCCTGTTCGAGCAGCAGGGCGCATGCCTCGTCGACGGCGATGCGCAGGTCCTCGATGTCGTCGAGCGTGAAGTCCAGATGCGCCGCCAGGCCGGCCGCGGCGGTGCGCAGCACGGACAGATACCGGCTGTCCGACGGCACGGTCAGCGTGGCCTCGGCAGTCGGGATGTGACGAGACGAACTCGTTCGCCTCACGGCTGTGGCCCCCTCGGACGTGCGGGCCGCCCCCCGGCTCGCGCGCTCACCATAACGCGGCCAGCGCACCCGCCGGCCATTCGTACCGCCCACGGAGAGGCTCCGAGCAGGTGTGACGTCACTGCGGCATAGTCGGGCCCATGTTCGCCGTCTATGCCGAGTCGACAAGTGCCGATGATCCGTTGTCGGGCCTCGTGGTGGGCGAGCGCCCGGAGCCGGAGGCGCCCGATGACTGGGTGACCGTGCGAGTCCGGGCGGCAGCCCTCAACCACCACGACTACTGGTCCTTGCAGGGGGTGGGGCTCCCCGACAAGCGGCTCCCGATGATCCTCGGCTGCGATGCCGCGGGGACGACCGACGACGGGAGCGAGGTCGTGGTGCACGCCGTGATCAGCGACCCGTCGTGGACGGGCGACGAGACCCTGGACCCTGGACGCTCCATTCTCTCCGAGTACTGGCAGGGCACCTTCGCTGACGTGGTCAAGGTGCCGGCGCGCAACGTCGTGCCGAAACCTGCCGGGCTGTCCTTCGAGCAGGCCGCCTGCCTTCCCACGGCGTGGCTGACGGCGTACCGGATGCTCTTCACCCAGTCGGGCCTGCGTCCGGGGGACAGTGTGCTCGTGCAGGGCGCCGGAGGCGGCGTGGCCACCGCGGTCATCGTGCTGGCGAGGGCGGCCGGGCTTCGGGTGTTCGCCACCAGCCGCGACGAGGGAAAGCGCAAGCGTGCCCTGGATCTGGGAGCCCACGACGTCTTCGAGACGGGTGCCCGACTGCCGCAGAGGGTCGATGCCGTCATGGAGACCGTCGGAGCGGCCACCTGGTCGCACTCGATCAAGGCGCTGCGGCCCGGTGGGACGCTGGTCATCGTCGGAGCGACGTCCGGCTTCACCCCGGAGTCCGGTGAGCTGAACCGCGTGTTCTTCCTGCAGCTGCGGATCCAGGGGTCGACGATGGGCACCCGGGACGAGCTGCGTCAGCTTGCCGACTTCCTCGACCTCACCGGCTCTGCGCCGCTGATCGACCGCACGCTGCCGATGGAACAGGCCCGCGACGGCGTTGCGGCGCTCGCGGCCGGCGACCTGTTCGGCAAGATCGTCTTCACCCGCTGAGATCCTCACCCGCCACCTCCCCACCCCGTCATCCGCGTGTTGTGCTGGCCGGGCCTCACCCCCCGCCCCGTCATCCGCGTGTTGTGCTGGCCGGGCCTCGCCCCGTCATCCGCGCGTTGTGCTGGCCGGGGCCTCACTCCCGCCCCGTCATCCGCGCGTTGTGGTGGCCGGG
>JAQSWV010000041.1 GCA_029266455.1 Nocardioidaceae bacterium | reverse complement strand
GGACGATGTTACCGGTCCAGGTTGCAGCCTGGGCGGTGTAGTCGGTCGCCACGCCGGAAAGCGTGTCGATCGTGCCCCACATCACCCGTTCGGGTGCGCAGGCCAGACGTGTAATTCCTGGTCAGGCCGCCTAATGGCCCATCCTCTTCCCCTCCGGACGGATCTCGACGGCGGCTGCGTCGACTGCGGCAAGCCGGGTCGACCCCGCCGCGCGCCCCGCGGCGGCGAGTCCTTGACCGTCTGCGACGTCCACGCGCAGCTGCTCGACCTCGACGCCGCGACCGACGACTACGTCCCGGTGCACGAGGACGCGAACCCCGTCGCCGACTATCGCGACCTCGCCGAGGTCTTCCTCGACGAGTTGGGCCTGTGGGATCGGCTGCTCACCGCGTCGGGGATCCGCTGGCACCTGCTGCGGCACATCCCGCGCACGGTGCGCCAGGAGTTGTACCAGGAGACGATCCGCCGCGAGTACCACGCGATGCCCGGCACCCGCCCGGCCAGCGAGGGCGGCACGGTGTGGCAGGACCACGTCGACAGGCTCATCGATGCCGAGCACTGGCAGGCCCGCAAGGCCGAGAAGTGGCGCCGCTTCGCCCGGATGATCGCCGACAGCGTCGATCCGGTCGGACCCCCGATCACCCGCGAGGGCGTGACCATGCCCGAGCTGTGCGCCGCACTGGGCTGCTCCGAGCGCTACGTCCAGCAGATCCAGAAGTGGTTCCGCGACCGCGGGCTGCTCCTGGTCCTGGTTCGCGGCACCCGCGCACCGAGGATGGAGGCACCCGAGGACGAGCGCCCCGAGGAAGCCGCGGCGCGCGAGGCCCGCGAGGAAGCCCGGGCCGCAGCCAACCGCCAGCGCATCGCTGAGGCCCGCGCGCACGTCCAGGCCGAGATCGCCGCTCACGCGGCCGGCCGACCTGCCCCCCCGCCGCCTGACTCGTTCGCCCCGTTCCGGGAGATGCAGCAGCAGCTCGCCGAAGAACCTCCAGCACCCCTGATCAACATCGCCCAGGTGTACCAGTTGAGACTCCCTGTGGCCCCAGACGCCCGCGATGCCCCCCGGGAGTCCTACCTGGCCACCTTGGCCGCGAAACGCCGCCAGCGGCGCGCTCAGGCTCAGGCGGACGCCCTTGAGGCTCTCGCTCTGGAGACCTCCCGACGCGGCTGGAACCGCGAGTACGCCGAGGTCCCCAACTCGAAGGAAAAAAGTTCGGTCCCACCGTGTCTCGAAGATAGAGAGTCACTCCAGGCAGGTGGAGCGGGTGTGGAAGAACGACCCGCTTCGCGGGGCTCATACGACGAGGGGTCTTGCCCTTCGGGGGGATCGAATCAGCCCAGAAGGCGCGAACCACGCCACGTGCGTGCAGCTCGACGCCTGCTAGGGCGACTCCAGTCCGCACAGGGCACACCGGTGAAGCCGTTGCTCCCGGACCACCTGTGCCGAGAGGTGACCTTGTCGGCTCTCGCTGGCTGGATCCGGCAGCACGTCGTCGCCGGGTGGTCCGACGACGAGCTGGTGCTCGCAATCGCGCACGACGGTGGCCGGTGGCACCGTGCCCCCGACGTCGTGCGGAACGCGCCGGGTTTCGTCCGCACCGCGCTGACCCGCTGGCCTGCTGACGGCACGCGGCCGACCATCGTCGACTTCGAGCTGCGCCGTCGCGTCGACGAGCTCGACCACGAGAACGACCAGGAGCGCGTTGCCCGCGCCGCGCGCGGCCGCCGAATCGCGATCGATGCGTGTTCCCGCTGCGACGAGGAGGGCTGGGAGCTGCTCGACGGCGGAGGCCCCGAGGTCCGGTGCGACCACCGGCCCGTTGCACAGGATCAGGCCGCAGCGGCGGCCGCGGCCGCCGCTGCTGAGCGGCTGACCAGCACCGAGGCCCGCGACCAGGCCCGCGACGTGCTGTGTGCGCGCGGCGCGGTCACAGCGCTGCGCTCGCGCCTGCTCGCCGAGGCCGAGGCCAACCGCAGCGGCGAGCAGGACCAGGGCGAGAGCGGCACCGGCTACCGCTCGAAGCGGGCCCGCAAGAAGTGGGGGAAGTGACGTGCACACGAGGCGACAGACCAACCCGACCTGGCTGCGCGAGCACGACCACGCGCTGACCGTGGCGTGCCCGCTGCCGCCGCGGGGCTGCAACGCGCAGCCCGGCCGGCCCTGCACCACCCGCGACGGGCGCGTGATCGAGGCACCGGCGCACAGCCTGCGGCTGCGCGCCGCCGACCGGGCGAACCCCGAGGGCAAGCCGGCGGCCGAGCAGGCCCCGGCCGCCGAGGTGCAGCCGGTGCGGCACCTGGTGCTCGCCGAGCAGGTGCGCCGCGACCTCGCGTCGCACGTCGAGCCGTGCGGCCGCTGTCACCGGTCGATCGTGTGGGCCACCAACGCGCGGGGCGACCGGGTGCCGGTGGACTCCCAGCCCAGCCCGAGCAGCGGCGGCCGGCTGGCCACGCTGCACGTCGACGACCGGGGCGTGCGGGTCGTGCTCCTGTCCCCTGGCCAGGTCATCGGCGCTCGCGCCGCAGGTCAGCGGCTGTACGCCCCGCACCGGGAAACCTGCCTCTACGGCCACCTGTGGAGTCGGCACCGTGATTGATCATCACCCATCAGAGTTACGTAACTTGGCTGATCTACGTAAGTTGGGTAACTTGGCCGTCATGAAACCCACCCAGAACCCGGTCACCAGCACCGAGCTGAACAAGTCACCCGCGCAGTACGTCGACCTGGCCAGCCGTGGCAGCCACCTCGTCATCACCCGGGGCAAGTCCGGTGCTCGCGTCGCTCACCTGGTCCCGCCCGACTGGTACGACCTGCAGCACCTGGGCGACGGCGACGTCCTCGGCGAGCGCTTCGCGGCCGCCGGACGCGAAGCGTTCGCCGCGGCCACACGCGAGGACGTGGACGCCCGGCGTGCAGCGTGCTGGACGAAGATCAGCTGCTGGGAGGAGCTGATCGAGGCACGATCCCTGCCTCCCCTGGTCCTGGACGCCATCTGGACCGCGATCTACCACACGGCCCCCGAGGACCCGCTCCAGCTCGTCTACCTGCGAGTGGTCGGCGAGGAGCGCATCGAGATCGACCGGGTCGACTGCCCCAGCTTCTCGAACGTGGACCGGATGACGTGGGACCAGCTCCTCGACCGGCACGGCGAGGGCACCTACCTGGAGCAGCTCGTGGTCGCGGCCACCGGCCAGCTGATCAGCAGCCGCGAGCGCGTCGTCCACCACCGCATCCAGCGCGACTCGGCGGCGACGCCGTGAACGGCGACCTGGCGCGCCTGGTGCGCGAGGCCACCGACCCGACGAGCAGGCGCGGGGACCTGACCGGTGAGGAGCTGTCCGAGTGGGCCGGCAGTGCCGTGCGCCTGGTCGAGGCGGTCTGCGCCGCGGTGGCCGACCGCGAGACCCCGTACCCGGTCGGCTACCTGCGCACGCTGCTGGGCGCGTCCGCCCAGATCACCGAGCAGCTGCGCGACCTCATGCCGCTGCTCGACCGCGACCTCACCGGCTGGGCGTTCATCCCGGCCGGCGTGCCCGGATCGCTGCTGCACACCGAGGCCGACCAGCAGGGGCCCGGCAACCGCGCCGCTGTCGAGCACGACGTCGCCGGAATCCGCCAGCAGCTCGACGACACCCGAGCCGACCTCGACGTCGTCCAGGACAACCTGCGCCGGGCCTACTCCACCGCCGGCCACCTCGCCCACCACGTGCCCCTGGGCTACGACGGCGCCGGCGTCATCCGCTCCCCCGACTGGGAGGTGTGAACGTGCCGGAACAGGCGTGGTGGAGCGGGGACAACGGCCCCGTTCACGGGCCGTGGCACCTCACCGCCACCGAGCACGCCGAGCTGCACGAGCAGCTCGGCGCGCTCGACCCCCTGCGCACCTGGATCGCCGAGCAGGGCTGGCACCCCGACGAGCTGCTGTGCACCTGGCACGTCGGAGGCCCGATCGGCTTCCTGCGCAACGAGCCCCCTCGGCCACCGCGTCGAGGATCAACCGAATGAGAGAGGAAACCGTTATGTACCCACAAGCCCGTGACCTCGAAGCGGAGGCCAGACAGCAGCGGCGCAACGAGCTGGCCAGGCTCATCCTGGAGGCGCGCGAGAGCCAGGAGGACTCGCAGGTCCTCTGCGGCCCGACCTGCCAGCACACGCCGACGCGAGGCTGCGCCGAGAGCTACGCCGTGGTCGAGCGGCAGCTGCTCGCGCGCCTGGCCGAACTCGAGCAGGAGGCACCCGAGCGCGCCGAGTACGAGCGCCGCGCCGTGGTGCTCGCGCTGTGGCTCAAGGCGCGCGCCTACCTCGGCCACCAGCCCGCCGTGATCGCCTACAACGACGAGACCCCGGGGATGCGGGGCTGGCCGGTCATGTACGTGAACCACCCCTACGGCCAGGCCACCTGGCACGTCCACCCGCTCGACCTGCACCTGTTCCTGCCCTGGGTGCCGATCGTCGAGCGCGAGGACGCCCGCGCCCGGTGGCGCACCCAGACCGCAGCCGCCGAGGTCGACCAGCTGGGCACCCTGCTCCGCTCCGAGCTGAACTAGGAAGGACGATCATGGCCAACCGCCAGCCCAAGCCGCAGCAACAGCCCGCCGAGACCCCGCTGTGCCGCAACTGTCCCGACAACCACCCGTGCGCCAAGTGCCGGACGAACCGCGACCGGCTCGGCCACAACGAGCAGTACTGCTCGGCTTGCCAGGACTACATCGAGCACTTCGGCCTCTGAGCTGATCGGCTCAACAGGTACACCTGAACACAGCAGCAGCCCCGCGCGGACCCCGGAAGATCGCGCGGGGCTGCTCGCTGCGGTGAGTAGCCGCGCCCCTCAGCAGCTGCTACTCACCGGTAGCCCACATCGAACCTACGTTCGACGTCGAGATGATCGCTTAACTCGACGTTTACGTTTCAACATCTGTGGGAACTGGGGTGGAATATCACGCTAATGGACCAATGACGTTGTAACTCAGCGTGTTGACAGGCAACCTGGCGACTGAACGGAGCCGGGGAGCGTGACCATATGGACGAAGACACCATCACCTGCGCCGTCGTCAGCTGCATCGCGCCCCTCGCGACACGCGGACTGCTGTGCATCACCCACACGCAGGAACTTGAGACCGCACTACGGCGGATCGTCGCCCTCGAAGACGATCTCGACATCACCATCAGCCGCCAGGCCGTGCTCAACGAGCACACCGGTGGCGGCCGCCCGGCCGAACGCCCGCTGCCGTTCCACTGGGACGGCAGCGACACCCAGTGGACCCTGCGCAGCACCGCGACGCGCTGGGCCGAGGACGTCGCGGCCACGGCCGGCCGAACGATCAACTGGGACACCGTGCGCGTGCCGGCCCGGCCACGGCACGCCTGGGGCCACCGCGTCGCCCTGCCCGAGCGGACCGTCGAGAACGTCAACCCCCGCACCGGCGCGACCACCACGCTGACCCTGCCCGAGCTGCGTCACGACGACCCGGCCGCGCTGCCCTACCTGCCCGGCCCCGCGGCCCGCGCGGCCACCTGGCTGCTCAAGCCCTACCGGCTCGACACCTACCCGCAGATCGCCCAGCTGTTCGACGAGATCACCTTCGTCGCCGGCCGGACGCAGCACGTCATCGACCGGGCCCCGACCCGCTGGTACGCCGGCGGCTGCGACCTGTGCGGCACCGCGATGTACGGCCGCCCCGAGGCCGGCACGGTGCTCTGCCCGAACCCGGCCTGCGTGGTCGAGGTCCAGCCCGAGCACTGCAGCGTGCACGAGCGGCCTGGCCCCTGGTGCGACAGCCGCTGCGAGATCACCGACCAGGTCCTCGCCCGCACCCGCTACGACCTGGCCGAGCGCCGGGCCTGGCTGCTCGACGCCGCCGAGGACTACCTCGCCACCGCCACCGAGGCCAGCCGCGCCGTCGCCCTGCTCGACGGCCACGAGATCAAGGCCGAGACCATCCGCACCTGGATGAGCCGCGGCGAGCTCGACGTGGACTACACCCACCCCGAGAACGATCCGAGGCTCAACGCCCGGATCCGGACCAACCCTGACGGCTCGCCGCGACTCGTGGGTCGAGTGCGGCTGGGAGACGTCATCGCGAGAGCGCGGCGTGTTGCAGCACGGCCTGCCTCGTAAAGAGAGCTGCTTGACAGCCTCTCTGACCTCGTGAAACGCTAGATGTCCGAGCCAGAGGTGTGCGTGTCAGCAGCCGCACGGGAGCCCCCGCAGTCCACAGGACGCGGGGGCTTCGTGCTGTTCACGATCCCCAGGGGGTGCCTCATGCCCCTGCGGCAGATGCTGATCCTGCGCGAACTGCGCCGCGTGTGCGCGCAGCTCGACCACCACCTGCAGCGCGCCGTCGACTGCATCGCCTCCCCCGCGTTCGCGCCACCCGAGCGCGCCGCCCAGGCCGACCAGGCGCACCTGCAGCTCGTCCACGTCCACCGCCTGCTGGCCCGCCGCGACGAGCTGCTGCTCGACCTCGCCGGGCAGCTCCGCCGCACCAGCTGACCCCAGGAGCAGCCGTGCTCAACACCCGCGGGCACCACCCCAGCGTGAGCCACTTCGCGCACCTGTTCGACCACGACCACCTGCCGCCGCACCTGGCCGCGGTCAGCCGGCTGTTCCACGACCTCGCCCAGCGGCTGCTCGACGTGCTGAGCGACGGACCCGAGCTGGTCGCCGGGCTGCGCAAGCTCGTCGAGGCCAAGGACTGCGCCGTGCGCCAGCTGCTCGTCGACGAGCAGGCCCGCGAGGACAACGCCCACCAGCTGCTCTGACCCCCCTTCCCCCGACCAGCACCAGGGCGCGGCCGGCAGCGGCCGCACGACCCCAGGCGGCGCCCCGCGCCCTGGTGCCACCACCACGACAGGAGGTCCGCGCCGTGCTGCTGAACATGCCCGAGCGCGAGTACCGGACCAACCATCCCACCGGCCTGCGCCTCCCGGTCGCCCTCACCATCGGCGGCCGCGACCTGCCCCTCGGCCACCTGCAGGTGGACCTGCCCGTCACCGAGGGCAGGATCGCCGCCGCGCTGGCCGAGCTGCTCCGCGCGGCCGCGGCCACGCTCGTCGGCGGCCGCGACGGCTGGCCCCGGCAGTGCTGGCAGGTCGGCGACGTCGTGCCCTTGCTCGGCAGCGCCGCGCAGGGCACCGTCGCCCAGGTCGACGTCGTCGGCCGGCGGTACCTCGTCGACGTCGGCAGCGCCACGCCGGTGTGGATCCGCTGGGCCGACGTCGACCTCCTGCAGTCCGCCGTCGCGATCAGCGCCGACCAGGTCCGCATCGTGTTCGACGAGATCGGACGCGGCGGCCGCCGCGTCACCCGCTGATCCCCCGGAGGTTCCCGTGCTGCTCGCCCTCGTGCTCGTCCTCGTCGCCGTGCTCGCGGCCCTGCTGGGCTGGGGAGTGGCCCAGCTCGCGCTCGGCGTCTGGCTCGCGCGACACCCGCTGACCGCCGAGTTCATGCGCGCCGAGATCGCCCACGACCGCAGGGCCAAGGCCAAGCCCAAGGGGGTGAAGGGGATCAAGATCCCCGACGACCTGCCCAAGGCCCCGGCCGGCCCGGCGATGGGCGTGCGAACCCGTCCGGCCGACCAGTACACGATCGGCGACGACCAGCTGTGGAAGCGCAGGGAGTACCTGAACGGCGGTCACCTCATGTGGCCGCCGCGTATCGACCTGTCCTGAGATGGGCGGTGTGCGATGCCTCTCCTCAACCCCGATGGGTACCGAGTCCGCGGCTATCGGATCATCGTGTACCTGGTCTGGACGCACATCGGCATCTCGCTGAAGTGGCACCGACTGCGCCCAGGACTCCACGCTGAGCTGGCGATCGGCCCGCTGGTCGTGACGGCGTGGCCGGACGACGACTGATGCGACTGCGACGCCGGTGCTCGGCGCGACACCACACCTACTACCGCGTGCGGTGCCGACTCGACCGAGAGCACACCGGCCGTCACCGGTTCGGCGCCCTGCACGTGGGGCACCTGGTGATCGACGTCGACGCCGTCCTGCCGCTGCGCACCGTGCCACCGGCCACGCCGTAGCGGAGGTGCGCCGTGCCGCTGCGTCTGTGCCTGGACTGCGGAGTCATCGCCGAGGGCAGCCGCTGCCCGCAGCACGCGGCCGAGCGCGAACGGCAGCGCACCAGCGCGAAGCGGCAGCGCCGACCCGCCGCCGACCAGGCCGAGCGCGCACGCCGCGCCGCGGTGGTCGACGAGTGGGTGCGCACCCGCGGCTACGTCTGCCCCGGCTGGCGCCGCGAACCGCACGCCTCGGTCGACCTGACTGCGGACCACGTGGTCGCTGTCGCTGCTGGCGGTCGCGAGGACGGCGAGCTGGGGGTGCTGTGCCGTGCCTGCAACGGCAGCAAGGGAGCCAGAGGCGCACCCGAGGGGCCGACCTGCGGTGCTGATCGTCGCTCGACGAGCTGATCCGACGCAGTGAGCAACCCTCTGACCTGCGGTTACGCAGAGGGGGTGGGGGGTCTTTTTCCGTTCTGACCTGCGGATACGGGACCCCGCTAAAGGGTGCCTTTTTTTCTGTACGGGTCTGGGGATTTTCGACCCACCTGCGAGCTGACCGGGGGTGATCGCCGTGGCCGGCATGGGGCCTGCACCGACTGGGAACGCCAGGCGCCGCAACTCCGCGCCCACGTTCACCCAGCTCCCCGCCGAGGGGCGCGACGCGCCGCCACCTGTGTGGCCACTCGGCCCAGACGTCCACCTGCAGGCACGCCTGCAGGTCCAGCTCGGCAAGGTCGACCGCCTGGAGTGCGCCGAGGCTGACGGCAAAGACGTCGAGGCGCAGCTCGATCGGGCGCGTGAGCAGGTCCTCGTGCTGCAGCACACGATCCGGATCCAGGCCGAGGCCGAGGCCGAGCTGTGGGCACAGCTCTGGGCCACGCCCCAGGCCGTGCAGTGGGAGCGCCTGCGGTGGATCCGCGACGTCGCGCAGTACACCCGCTGGAAAGTGCTCGGCGAGGCCGGCGACCTCAAGTCCAGCCAGGAGGCGCGGCAGCTCGGCGACCGGCTCGGCCTCACCCCGCTGGCCATGCTGCGGCTGCGCTGGCAGGTCGTAGCCGACGAGGTCGGCGAGCAGCGCCAGACCAAGAAGACCACTGCGCGCAAGACGCCGGCGCGGCGGCCGCGGCTCAAGGCCGTCGATCCCGGCACCTGACCAGCGAGCCGGGGGTGAACCGTGCCCTGGCGAGGACCACAGGAAGAGGGGGAGTTCCCGACCCTGGGCTACGCGATCGGCGAGTGGATCGAGGCCCACTGCATCATCCCGGACGGCCCGAAGCTCGGACAGCCGTACCTGCTCACCGACGAGATGTGGCTGCACCTGCTTTGGTCCTACCGGCTACACCCGGACGCGCCCGGCGACGCAGCCGCTGACGCGCACTACTACCGCGGCGACCAGCTGGTGCGCCCACAGAAGTGGGGCAAAGACCCGTTCAACGCCGCACGCTGCAGCGCGCACGCCCTGGGCCCCGTGCAGTTCGGCGGCTGGGACGCCCAGGGCGAGCCGGTCGCGGTCCCGCACCCCTCGCCCTGGGTCGGCATCGCCGCGACCACCGAGACGCAGACGGACAACACCTTCCGGCCGCTTTACACGATGCTGACCGAGGGCCCGCTCGCCGACACACCTGGCCTCGACGTGGGGCTGGCGGAGATCAAACTCCCCGGTGTCGGGTGGATCGACCCGCTGACCAGCTCGGCGAGCGGCAAGCTCGGCGGCCGCTTCACCTACGTCAGCCTGACCGAACCAGGGTTGCTCGTCGGCACCGGTCGCACCGGCGGAGTCACGTTCGCGAGAGTGCTCAAGCGCAACGTCGGCGGCATGAACGGCATGTGGTCGGAGATCACGAACCCGTGGGATCCGACCGAAAACTCCGCGTCCCAGCTGACCTACGAGGCCAAGGCCCCCGACGTCTACATCAACTTTCGGCAGCCCCGGCGCCGGGTGGAGCTCGCCGACACCGAGGCCGTGCTCCGCGAGATCATCTACCTGTACGGCGACTCGATCCGCGACCGCGGCGGCTGGGTCTCCCCGAAGCGGATCCTGGCCGACGTCCAAGACTCCGCAGCCGGTGAGGCCGAAGTCCGCAGGTTCTTCCTGCAGGAGATCATCGGCGGCACCCGGTCGGCAGTTACCGAGGAGCGCTGGCGGGCGCTCGCCCGCACCGACGATCCGCTGCGGCCCAAGGAGTCCGTAGCCCTCGGGTTCGACGGTTCGCGCTCGCGCGACGCCACAGCGATCCGGATCTGCCGCCTGCGCGACGGCCGGCTGTTCCACGGTCGCGTGTGGATCCCCGAGGACCACGGCGGCAAGGTGCCACGCCTGCAGGTGCACCAGGCATTCCTCGACTACTTCGAGGTCTACGACGTCCACGTGGTGTTCGCCGACCCCTACAAGTGGCAGGAGTACCTCGACGTCTGGTCGGGCCTGTGGCCGAACAAGATCGTCGAGTTTCCGACGAACGTTGAGCGCCGCATGGACGAGGTCGTGCAGCGGTTCCTCACCGGTGTCGACTCCGGCGAGCTGACCCATGACGGCAACGAGTTGTCCACCCGGCACGCGCTGGACGCCGCGCTGGTCAAGGGCAAGCGCAAGCCCGGCCGCGAGGGCGACGAGAAGGACGGCGTCCCGCAGCACTACCTGTCGGTGGGCAAGAAGCGGTCCGATGCGCTGATCGACGACTTCGTCGCCGGCCTGCTCGCCGGACACGCCCGCGGCTACGCGATCGAGCACGGTGCCCTGGTCGCCGACAACGCCCCGCCGGCGGCCGTGCGCGTCGAGCAGACCAGCGACGCGACACCGCACAACTTCTGGCGCCCGAGTGGCCGCCTCGATCTTGGATGAGAGGACGGCCGTCGTGGTCACCATCCGCATTCCCGCGCCCCCCAGAGGGGCCGTGTCCAACGCACTCGGCCTGGCCGGTGTGACGGGCCTGGCCGTGGCTTCCGGGGGCCTGGTGGGCAACTGGTGGCTCAGCGGCCTGGTCGCATCGCTCGTGCTGATCGGCATGGCGGCCGTGGCCCACTACGGCCAGGCCGACGAGCACCAGGCCGTCGACGTCCCCGCGGCCGCGCCCAACGCCGGCGTCGACCAGACCCGCGCCGAGCGCCGCCGTCCCCACGACATCGACCTGACAGCGGGGGACTGACGTGGCCAGCTTGTTCTTCCCCCCGGCCCGCGGCCGCCCGGCCCGCGCGAGCGAGGCCAGCCCGGCGCAGATCGCCGCGACCGGAGCGCACGGTGCCGGCGGGTACGGCGTCGACCCGGTCGACGGCGACACCGGCTGGCAGCGCACCGGTGGCGGCCCGCGCGAGGTCCCCGTCTACACCCGCGAGAAGGCGCGCACGTTCTCGATCGCCGCCTACCGCTACAACCCGATGGCACGGGCGATCATCGACACCTACACCTCGTTCTGCGTCGGCGACACCGGCGTGCAGGTTGAGGCCAGCAACCCGGAGGTGCAGCGCCACGCGGACCGGTTCTGGACCGACCCGCGCAACCGACTCGGCGAGCACCAGGAGTTGATGTTCCGCGACGGGCTGCTCAACGGGGAGCAGCTCCTGGAGCTGATGACCGGCGAGCTGTCCGGCGTGGTGCGGTACTGCCCGGTCGACACCAGCGCGATCACCGAGATCACCAACCTCGGCGGCAACCCGCTGTGGCCGGAACACGCGCACTTCCGCGAGGACTCGATCCCGCTCGTCGGAGTCGACGACCGCACGGGCCTGCGCACCGGCAGGGCGCTGTGGTGGGCGCCGTGGAAGACCACGCTGAGCGACACCCGCTCGCAGCCGTTCCTGTCCACCGTCGTGGACTGGCTCGACTCCTACGACACGATCATCTCCAACCTCATCGACCGCACCGCGCTCGCGCGCTACATCGTGTGGGACGTCGAGGTCGAGGGCACGCAGGACGACGTCGACGCCTACGTCAAGGCGCGCGGCGGCACCCGGATCCCCCGGTCCGGCACCGTCGAGGTCCACAACCACAAGGTCAAGTGGAACCCCAAGGTCGCGCAGACCGGCGCGTACGAGGACAGCGCGGCCGCGCGCAACGTGCTCACCCTCGCGGCCGCCGGATCTGGCCTGGCGAAGACCTGGCTGGCTGATCCCGAGGACAGCAACCGGGCCACGTCGCTGAGCATGGCCGAGCCGGTGCGCCGCCGCGTGCAGGGCGTCCAGAAGCTGTGGTTGGCCCACCAGACCGAGCTGGTGCGCTACGCCGTCGATCAGGGCGTGCGCGCCCGGCGCCTGCCCGCGCTCGTCGACAGCGTCGACTCCCGCACCGGCGCCCGGTTCCAGATCCCCGCGGCCGAGGCCGTGCGGGTCCAGGGCCCCGAGGTCGCGGCCGCCGACGCGCAGATCACCGCCCAGGTCCTGCTCAACCTGTCCACCGGCCTGGAGAAGCTCGTCGAGCAGCGCCTGCTCTCCCGCGAGGGAGCCAGCCTCGCCGCCCGGCGCGCCTGGGAGTCCTACATGGGCGTGCCCTACGTCGCCGAGCTCGACAGCGGCGACACCGACCGCGACGAGATCGCCGACCACGTCGACAGCACTCAGGTATCCACGGCCGAGCCCGGCGACGCCTGACCCCCACCACCCGAACCACACCCCCGAGGGGAGTTTCGCCATGCCCGAAATCCGCGAGCAGGTCGCCCAGGCCCTCGGGGCGAAGGACCGCGAGATCGTCGAGATCCAGTACACGTCGGAGCTGTCTGGCTACCTGGTGACCCTGCACGACGACTCGGTGCTGCTCGTCACCGACGAGGGCTCTGTCATCTACCCCGTCCCCACACGCACCATCATCGGCGAGCACGGTCCGGAGCTCTGGTTCCCCGACGAGGCCGTTAACGGGGAGACCTCGCCGCCGGCCGATCTGGACGCCGCGCTGATGCTGTCGCCCGCCGACTCGGTGCAGGCCGCTGTGCTCAGCGCCGCCGACATCGTCCCGGTGGGCACGGTCGAGGTCGTGCTCGCCTGGGTCGGCGAGGACCAGGACCGTGCACGCCGCGCCCTGGCGGCCGAGAACGAGCGCGACAAGCCGCGCGCCGGCGTCACCGCGGTCCTGCAGCTCCTGGTCGACGGCGGTGACGAGTGAGCGCCCCGAACACCAGCGCCGCGGCCGAGGCCCTCGTCAACGGCGCGCGGTCCTACAGCGACCGCAGCGAGCTGGTGCGCCGCGCCCTGCGGCAGCGCCTGCAGCTCGAAGCTGGAGACGGCTACTGCTGGGTCTGGCCGGTCGACCTCACCGACACTGACGTGGTCTACGAGGTCGGCGACCAGCTCTGGCAGTGCGGCTACACGATCGCCGACGACGGCGAGGTCACCCTCGGCGCGCCGGTCAAGGTCGCCCGGTCCTACGTGGTCGTCGCGGCCGCCGAGGAGGACGCCGTCGAGCTGTCCAGCGCGATGGAGTCCGCCCAGCGCGGTGAGCGCGATCACCTCGTCGGACACGTCCTGGAGGCCAAGGCCGCCACGTCGAGCAGCGGCGGCCGCCAGTTCCGCGTGCGGATCATCGCCGTGGGCGACTCGCTCAACGGGAACAGGTACCCCGAGGCCGTGCTCGCGGCCGCTGTGGGCCTCTACGAGGGCGCCCAGGCGTTCAACCGCCACCGCACCCCGGAGGAGCTGCACAGCGGCACCACCGAGGGCCTGGTCGGCTACTACC
The DNA here is from genome assembly GCA_029266455.1 of Nocardioidaceae bacterium. Taxonomy (GTDB): domain Bacteria; phylum Actinomycetota; class Actinomycetes; order Propionibacteriales; family Nocardioidaceae; genus JACCWP01. The sequence goes on along the minus strand of JAQSWV010000041.1, from coordinate 13,628 downwards.
GCAACGTCGTGGCCTCGGCCGAGGGCCTCGACGCCGACCTGCACCTGCTGCCCAGCGCCACCGCCACGGCCGAGGCCCTGGACGCCGCGCTCGCCGTCCAGGCGGACGGGCTGAGCACCGGCGTCGGCATCTCCCACGACGTGCTCGGAACTTTCCGCGCCGTCACCGAGAACGGCCAGTCCGTCCGCGAGGCCACGGCGATCACCCACGTGTTCAGCGCCGACGTCGTCAGCGCACCGGCCGCTGGAGGCATGGCGCACCGCGTCGTCGCCGGTGGCATCCACATCGACCTGGCCTCTGACCAGCAGAAGTCACGTCCCCTCCAGCCCGCGCGTGCGGGAGAGACCACCGAGGAGTCCCGCATGTCCGCTCCCACCCCGTCCCCCGAGGCCCTGGCGGCCGCGCTCGCCGCGCTGAGCCCCGAGCAGCTCTCCGCCGCTGGTCTGCAGCGCACCGGCGAGTCCGCCGCGGCCGCCGTGCCCGCGCAGCGCGCCACCGAGGCCGAGCTGTCGTTCCCCAAGACGGGGTTCGTCGCCCGCACCATGATCTCGGCGGCCGTGGCCGAGGCCGGCCTGCCCGCCGCGCTCGTCCCCGACCTGACCGCGGCGCTGCCCGAGCAGGTCACCGAGTCGGTCGTCGCCGCGCAGCTCGCCGTGCTGCAGCGCGCCGTCGAGGCCGTCGAGCGCGAGGGCCTCACCCCGCGCACCGCGAGGACCGAGGTGACGCAGGAGGCCCACGACAAGAAGGTCCAGGCCCTCGACGACTTCTTCACGCCGAACAAGGCCGGCGGCTACCGGTCGTTCAAGGAGGCGTTCGTCGACTTCACTGGCCGCGCGCCCAAGGCGTTCGACGAGGACTTCAACCGCACCATCCTGCGTGAGAGCCTCGGCATGACCGGCAGCTACGACTCCGCGCGGGCCTCGGAAGGGCTGGACACGACGAGCTGGGCGCAGATCCTCGGCGACTCGGTCACCCGGCGCATGGTCGCCGAGTACGCCCGGCCGAACCTGCAGACCTGGCGCATGATCGTCAGCTCGACCCCGAGCGTGAACGACTTCCGGGACCAGAAGATCGACAGGATGGGCGGGTACGGGACGCTGCCGACCGTCGCCCAGGGCGCGGCCTACACGGCGCTGACCAGCCCCACCGACGAGGAAGCCACCTACGCGCTGACCAAGCGCGGCGGCACCGAGGCGATCACGTTCGAGATGATCGCCAACGACGACGTCCGCGCGATCAGCCGGATCCCGGTGAAGCTGGGCCTGGCCGCCGCGCAGACCCTCTACCGGTTCGTGTGGGGGATGCTGCCCGCGAACGCCGCGACCAGCTACGACGCGGTCGCGCTGTTCCACGCCTCGCACGCCAACACCGACGTGTCCTCGCCGCTGTCGCAGTCCACGCTCGCCGTGGCACGGCGCAAGATGGGCGTGCAGGCCGCCTACGGCGACGCCTCCGACGTGCTGTCGATCGAGCCCGCGTTCCTGGTCGTGCCCGCCTCGCTGGAGGAGCAGGCGTACAAGCTCTGCACCTCGGCCGTGGCGGTGCCGGCGTCCGGTGAGTCCTCGGACATGCCGAACATCAACCAGGGCCTCACCCCGATCAAGGTCCCGTACTGGACGGACCAGGACGACTGGTTCCTCATCGCGGACCCGGGCCTGTGCCCGACGATCGAGGTCGGCTTCTACCAGGGCCAGCAGGAGCCGAGCCTGTTCACGCAGGCCGACCCGAGCGTCGGCTCGGTGTGGGACACCGACAAGATGCAGCTCAAAATCCGCCACATCTACTCCGGCACCGTGCTGGAGCACCGCGGCATGTACCGCGGTGTCGGCGGCGCGAGCTGACCGGACGGGCCCGCGTGCACCTGGTGCGCGCGGGCCCGCTGCTGTCCCCTCCCACACCAGCAGGCAGGAGGCCCTGCGATGGGCAGTCATCTCCGGTCCGTGGCCCTCACCGGCGCCACCCAGACCGTGCGCACCGCCGAGACGATCTACCGGGGGTTCACGCTCCGCGAGACCGGCGGCACGGAGCCCGCAGTGGTGCGGATCTTCGACGCCACCAGCGCCACCGGCGTGCTGCTCGACAGCGTCGCCCTGGAGGCCGGCACGTCCCTGTCGGTGACCTACCCCGCGGGGATCTGGGCGACCACCGGCGTGCACGTCGAGATCACCGGCACCGGCGTCGTCGAAGGATCCCTCCGGATCGAGTGAGCAGGAGGTCCGCTGTGACACGACGTCCCTGCAGGCTGCTGCAAGTCGGCAAGGACGACGACGGCACCTGGTCCTGGTTCTGCCGCCGCTGCCGCCGACGCGAGTCCGGCCTGAACCGGCCGCGCGCCCTGCGCCGAGCCGAGGAACACCTCGACGTGCACGAGACGTTCGGGCTGCGGCCCCTCAGGGAGGTGTCCTCGTGCTGATCCGCGTGGCACGCACCGCGGCCGCGGTGCTGGAGCACCGCTTCCAGGTCGGCGAGACGGCCGTCGAGGTCGACCCGTCGACCTCGGTCACCGTCGCGCTCGTCGACGCCAACGGCGTGCCGGTCACCTCCGGCGCCGCCACGGCCGAGGGCAACGCGTACTCGTTCCCGCTGCCGCCGCAGGCCCAGCTCACCGAGCTGACGGCGACCTGGACCGGCACGATCGACGGCAACGCCGTGGTCGAGGTCGACCAGGTCGAGATCGTGGGCGCGCACTACTGGAGCATCGCCGAGGCCCGCGCCTCCGACGCCACGCTGGCCAACGCGCAGAAGTACCCGGCCGCCGACCTGCTGGCCACCCGCGTGGAGGTCGAGCAGGAGTGCGAGCGGATCTGCGGCCGCGCGTTCGTCCCGCGCTACCGGCGCGCGGTCCTCGACGGCACCGGCACCACCGAGCTGCTGCTGCCCGATCCGGACGTGCGCCGCATCCGCGCCGTGCGCCTGGCCCCGCGCGTGGACAGGCCGTTCGTGGCCCTCACCGAGGCGCAGCTCGCCGCGCTCGTCGAGCGCGGCGACCGGGTGCTGCGCCGCGTCGACGGCTCGGTGTGGACCGAGGGCTACGCCAACGTGGTCGTCGAGTACGAGCACGGGATGAACGCCCCGCCCACCGACCTGCTGCGCGCCACGAAGCAGCGCTTGCGCCACCGTCTGAACATGCAGATGTCGGCGATCCCGGACCGCGCGGTGTCCTACTCCACCGAGGGCGGCGCGACCTACCGGCTGTCCACCCCGGACGCCTACTCCACCGGCATCCCGGACATCGACGCCGTCTACAGCGGATGGTCCCTGCGGCCGAGCAGCGACGGCAACGGCCAGTCCGGACCGGCCTCGCGCAGCCTGAACTTCGACCCGCAGCGACACTCGTTGTTCCACGGAGGTGAGCGATGAGCGGGACGAACCTCGTGGCGATCAAGCGCGCCGTGTTCGAGCGCTTGGCCGCCGCGCAGCAGCTCGCAGACATGGGCGCCGAGGTCGCCTACGCGTTCAACCCCCGGTCCCAGCCCCGGATCTACGTCTACCTGGGCGCGGGCACCTTCGAGCAGGAGTACATCACCCTGCGCGGCGGAGGCAACCGCGTGCCGCGCGAGGAGGTCGCGTTCATCTCGGCCTACGTCGAGGTGTGGGAGCCGGGCAGCAACATGCTCGACCTCGACCAGCAGGCCGTCGAGATGGGCACGGTGCTGGAGGAGATCCTCGCCGCCGACGCGAACCTCGACGACCTGCCTGGGGTGGTCTACGGCGGTGTCAGCGGCGGCGACCTGGTCCAGGAGCACACCGACTCAGGCGCCGGCGTGACGCTGGAGTACCGGCTGCGCTTCGTCTCACGCCTCAACTGAGTCCCCACCCCACGTCATCACCAGCCCCGGCCGTGCGCGGTCGGGGCTGGTCCCGTCTGCAGGAGGCAGCCGTGTCCGTGCGACGCATCGTCTACCTCGGTCCGCACGCGGAGGTCTCCATCCCGGCCCTGGCCGGTGTGGTCGTCCAGCGCGGCGTGCCGATCTCCACCGCCCCCGACCTCACCGAGCGACTGCTGCGCCAGTCCACCTGGTCCGAGGTCCCCACGCCCCCCAAGACCAAGGCCAAGGAGGTGACGAGCTGATGGGCATCCCCAGCGGACTCGCCGCGCAGGTCGGCGCCGCCGACGAGACGGTCTACGGCACCCCCGCCGAGGCCAGCAAGTTCTTCGAGTTCATCCAGGAGAGCCTCAAGCTCGACGTCAAGCGGATGGAGTCGGCGGCGATCCGCGCCGGAACCCGCGTCATGCGCTCCGACGACTGGCTGCCCGGCGAGCGCGCCGTGGCCGGCTCGCTGGACCTGGAGCTGAGCACCAAGGGCCTCGGGTTCTGGCTCGGGCACTCGTTCGGCAGCGTGGTCACCAGCCAGCCCGACGTCGGCGCCTCCCCCACCGTCTACAAGCACACGTTCGTCCCCGGTGACCTGCCGGGAACGTTCACCGTGCAGGTCGGCCGGCCCACCACCGCGGGCGTCGTCGAGCCGTTCACCTACACCGGGTGCCAGGTGAAGGACTGGGAGCTGGGCGTCGACGTCGGCGGCATCGCCACGCTCAAGCTCGGCATCATCGGCCGCGACGAGCTGCTCACGGAGGACCTGGCCGAGCCGGTCTACCCCACCGGCAGCACGCTGCTGTCGTTCGTGCGCGGCACCGTCACAGTCGGCGGCTCCCCCTCGTCCATCAAGAAGTTCTCGGTGAAGGGCGTCACCGGCCTGGACGACGCGCGCTACGCGATCGGCAGCGCCCTGCGCGACGAGCCGCTGGAGAACGACCTGCGCGACATCAGCGGCTCCTTCGAGGCCGAGTTCGACAGCACCGTCGACTACGCCCGGTTCGTCGCCGGCAGCGAGGCCGAGATCGTGCTGGAGCTGCAGGGACCGGTGATCGAGGACGCGATCCGCTACAGCATCAAAATCACGCTGAACGCCCGGTTCGACGGCGAAACGCCCAGCGTCGGGGACCGGGGCGTCGTGCAACGCAGCGTGCCGTTCAAGGTCGTCGACAACGGCACCCTGTCGGCGCGCGTGGAGTACACGACCACCGACGTCCTGCCGTAGGACCGGCCCGTCGTGGCGCGCCGCATCGCAGGCACGGAGGACTTCACCCGCCTGGCGCGCGACCTCAAGGCTGCCGGCACCACCGGCAAGGGTCTGCGCCGCGAGCTGGGCAAGGCCCTGCGCAAGGGCACCGCACCGCTGGTCGACGAAGCGCGCCGCAACGTGCAGGGCCTTGAGGTCCGGGGCGTGCGCGGCGGCGCGTCAGCCCGCGCCGCTCGCGCCGCCCGCGCTCTGGGCAAGCGCAAGCGCGTCACCGACAAGGCCCGGATGCGAGCGCACCGCGGCTCTGGCCTGCGCGCCACAGTCGCCCGCTCGGTGTCCGCAACCGTCGACACCGGCGGCGCGACAGCACGCCTGCGCGTGCGCGCCGCCCAGGCCAAGATGCCTCCCGACCAGCGCAAACTGCCCCGCTACCTGAACAGGGGCAGCTGGCGGCATCCGGTGTTCGGCCGCGACCCCTGGGTCGAGCAGACCGCACCGCCCGCCTGGTTCGACGACGCCGGCGCACGCAAGGGCCCGCAGGTCCGCGACAACGCCGTCCAGGTCGTCGGCGAGTACCTCGGAAAGTTGCTCTGAGACAACAGAAGGAAGGGTTGGCATGGCCACGCTCACGCTCAAGGACGTGGGGGAGTTCCCGTTCGACCGAACGCGGCTCACCAACGTCGAGGCCCTGCTGCTGGAGAAGGTCTCCGGCCGCCGCCTCGCCGACATCGTCGAGGACTTCAACGAGCGCAAGGGGCCTCTGGGGCTCACCGCGTTCCTGTGGCTGGCCATGCGCCGCGCCGGTCACCACGTGGCCTACACCGAGTTCGAGTTCAACATCGCCGATGTGGTCTACGACCTCAGCGACGAGGACGTCGACGCCCGCCCGCCGGCGGAGGTGACGCCGGACCCTCCGGCCGCCGCCGCAGCGTCGGCGCGAAAGAGGGCTGGCTCGAAGCCGAGCTAGCCCTCTACCGCGCGCGGTTCTGGCTGCACCTGCACACCGACCCGCGGCGGCTGGACGAGCTGACCCACCACGACTACCTCCTGGGTCGCGACCTGATCGACGCGATCGAGACGGCACGGCAGCAGGGGAGGTGATCCCCGGTGGCCACTCGTGACCTGGTCTTCACGATCCTCGGGATCGACAAGGGCAGCGAGCCGCTCGACGACGTCGGCGCGGCCGCGGACCGCACGGCCAAGCGCCTCGACAGCTTCGGCTCGACCAGCACCAAGGTCCTGGCCGCGCTGCCCGTGGCGGCCGCGGGTGCCGGTGTCATCACCGGTGGCGCTCTCGGCCTGGTGGGTGCCGGGTTCGTGGGCCTGGGCGCCGTGATCCTCAAGAGCAACGAGGAGGTCAGCAACTCCTGGGGCGACACGGTCGACACGATCGTCGAGGGTGCCGAGGAGGCCGCCGAGCCGCTGGTCGGGCCGCTGTCCGACGCGGCCGATCAGGTCAGCGGGGCGTTCACCGAGCTCAAGCCACAGCTGCGCGAGGCGTTCGCCGAGAGCGTCCCCGCGGTCCGTCAGCTCACGGCCGGTGTGATCGAGTTCTCCGGCAACGCCATGCCAGGGTTCGTCACCGCTGTGCGGGCTGGACAGTCCACGGTCGGTGGCTTCCGAGTGCTGCTCGGCGAGGCCGGCGAGGGCGTCAGCGACTTCTTCACGGGCGTGTCCACCGGTGCCGACTCCTCCGGGCAGATCCTCGCCTCGGTCGGCGGCATCACCCGCGACCTGCTCGGCTTCACCGGCAACTTCGTCGCGATGCTGTCCAACGAGGGCGTCGGCACCGTCGACGACTTCGAGCAGGTCCTCGGGCAGCTGCTGGGCACCGCCGAGGACCTCGGCGGCAGCGGCCTGCCGATCCTGTTCGGCTCGGCCTCGACCGTGCTCGACGTGGTGTCGCAGCTCCTGACCATCGTCGGCCCCCTGGCCCCCGCGCTCGGCGCGGTCGGCGGTGTCGCGATCACGACGGCGGCCGGCCTCCGGCTGCTCACCCCTGCGGCGACCGTGCTCACCGGCCTGGGCGACCGGATCCAGAACGTCTCGACCCGCAGCGGCTCGGCCCAGGGTGCCGTGCGCGGCCTCGGCTCGGGCGTGAGCGCGCTCGGTGCCTACGGTGCCGTGGCCGGCGCGTCGCTGCTCGGCCTCAACGCCGCGATCGAGATGGTCTACGGGTCGTCCGACGAGCTGGCCGCGCAGCTCATGGCCGGCGGCAACGCCGCCGACTTCGCGCGGACCAAGCTCTCCGCCAACGACGCCGTCGTGCGCGTTCTCGACGAGTCGGTCGCCGGTCTCGGCGGCGCGCTCAAGTTCTTCATCCCGACCTCGCAGGACGCGGCGGCCGCGGTGGACCAGCAGCGCGCGTCGATGTCGCTGCTGGAGCGCTCGCAGATCGACGTCAAGGCGGCCCAGAACGAGTACCTGCAGGCCGTCGAGCGCCACGGCCCGGCATCCGACCAGGCCACGGCCGCATCGGTGATGCTGGCCCACCAGCAGAGCCTGCTGGAGGACGCGCAGTACCAGGCCGCCACGGCCACCAGGACGCTGACCGATCGGATGCTGGAGCAGCAGCAGCTGTCCCTCGGCCTGGCCACCGACAACCTGAACCTCAGGATCGCGGAGAACGCCTACAGCGAGGCCGTGAAGGCCACCGCGACCGCGACACGCGACAAGGGCGCGGCGAGCCAGGAGGCCGTGTCAGCGCGCCTGCAGGAGGAGTCCGCCGCGTTGCGGGTCATCTCCGCAGTGCAGCAGGAAAGCCTGGCGCACTACGCGAACAAGGGCAGCCAGGAGGCGCAGACCGCGGCGACCGGCGCGGCGAACGCCAAGGCCCTGGAGCTGGCCGCGAGCATCCAGGGCCCGGTTACCGGCGCCCTGGCCACGTTCATCGGCAACATGGACGGCTCGGCGCTGTCCGCGCAGGGCGCGACCAGGTCGATCGACGACACCGGCGCCGCCGTCATCCGCCTGGACGACGGAAAGATCATCACCATCGAGGCCAAGGACCTGGCCACGGCGACGATCAACGGGATCCAGGGAAGCGTCAACTCCCTGCAGGGCAGGACGATCGACATCCTCATCCGGCAGACCGTCACCACCACGACCACCCCCGGACAGTCCACGATCGACTTCTCCAACCCGGCCGCGAACCTGCCGCCCGGCCGCGCCCGCGGTGGACCGGTCGAGGCCGGCCAGCCCTACGTGGTCGGCGAGCAGGGACCGGAGCTGATCTTCCCCGTCGAGGACGGCTTCGTCGCCACCGCCAGCGAGACCCGGCAGATCATGTCCGGCGGCCGCACCGACTCGGTGCGCGCGGTCGGCGGCACCGGCGGCCGCGAGGTGCACCACCACTACCACCTCACCGTCCACGCGGGTAACTCCGTGATCGACCTCCAGGACCAGTACCGGCGGATGCAGATGCTGGAGGGGGTCTGATGGCGGCCGAGGTCCTCACGTGGATCGACCCCGACGGCACCGAGCTGGAGCTGTACGTCGACTGGAACGTCAACGGCCGGTTCATGCCTCCGGTCTCCTACGAAGAGGGGACCGTGCCCGGCCAGCCCGGTGCCCGGTTCCGCTCGGTCCGGCACGGGCCGCGCGACTTCGTGCTTCCCGTCCGGATCGCCGATCAGGACCCGGCGGTGCTGCGCACCCTGCTGCGCAGCGTCGTGCGATCGATGGACCCGACCCGCGGTGCCGGCCGGATCCGGGTGGCCAGCCCGGCAGGTGACCAGCGCGAGATCACCTGCCGGTACGTCTCCGGCCTGGAGATGCCCGAGCGCCTGGGCGACACCAGCGGCCCCGGTGTGCAGTGGGCGTCCCCGGTGTTCCGCGCCCACGACCCCTACTGGGCCGACGTCGCCGACACCGTCGACCTGTTCGGCCTCGGCGCCCGGCCGTCGTTCTTCCCGTTCTTCCCGCTGCGGCTGAGCCGGTCCTCCGTGTTCGCGGAGGCCAGCGTCATCAACGGCGGCGACGTCGCCACCTGGCCGGTCTGGCAGATCACCGGCCCCGGCAGCATCATCTCCGCCCGCAACCTCACCACCGGCAGGTCCTGGACGCTGAGCCTCGCCCTGGGCGCGGGTGAGCGGATCTACGTCGACACCAGGCCAGGCCGCAAGACCGCGCGCCTGAACGACCCCGTCGACGGGGTCAGCGTGTTCACCGCCTTCACGGCCATGCCGAGCCTGTGGCCGCTGGCCCCCGGCAACAACGCGCTCCGGATCGAGATGTCCTCCGCCGTCAGCGGCCAGTCCGAGGTGCAGCTGGCACGCCGGCACCTGTACCTGAGCGCGTGAGGGGGCACCGGTGACCACGCCAGAACCAACTCCCGTGCCCAGGTGGACCGCCTACGTTCGCAGTCCGCAGCTGGAGATCACCGCTCAGATCGACGACTTCGACAGCCTGGAGCTCCGGCCCAAGCACAACGACGTCGGGGCCTGGGTGCTCGACCTCGACGGCCGCCTGCCCGTGGTCGCCGAGCTGCTGCGCCCCGGTGCCGGCATCGTGGTCACCCGCGACGACCAGCTCCCTGCGGTGCTGTCGGGACCGGTGGTCAAGCGCCACGGCCGCCGCACCGGCGACACCCACACCGTCACCCTGTCCGGCCTGACCGACGACGTGTGGCTGCGCCGCCGTCTGGCCCACCCGCAACCGGCCACCGACACCGCGCCGTACAGCACCGCGGCCTACGACGTGCGCACCGGCATCGCGTCGACCGTGATGCGGCAGTACGTCGACGTCAACGCCGCCGCCGGCGCGATCCTGCCGCGCCGTGTCCTCGGCCTGGCTCTCGGCGGCGACCTGCTGATCGGCGGCACCGTCACCGGCCGCGGCCGGTGGCAGACGCTGCTGGAGCTGCTGCAGGAACTGGCGCTCGCCGCGGACCTGGGCTTCCGCGTGCGCCAGAACGGCGCGACGCTGCAGTTCGACGTCTACGCGCCGACCGACCGCTCGGCCAGCGTCCGGTTCTCCGACGAGCTCGGCAACCTCGGGGACTACGAGTACGACGGCACCGCCCCGACCTGCAACTACCCCTACGTCGGGGGTGGTGGTGAGGGCACCGCGCGCGTCATCCACGAAGCACCGGACTCCGCCAGCATCGTGGACTGGCAGCGCATCGAGAGCTTCGTCGACCGGCGCGACACCACCGCCCCCGACGAGCTGAGCCAGGCCGCGGAGAAGGCGACCACCGAGGGCGCCGCCACGGTCGGCATGTCGCTGACCCCCATCGACACCCCGGACCAGCGGTTCGGCCAGCACTACGACCTGGGCGACCGGGTCAGCGCGGTCCTGGAGGACGTCGAGCTGACCGAGGTCCTCACCGAGGTCCGCATCGTGCTCAACGCCTCCGGCCAGCAGGTCCTGCCCACCGTGGGCGTCCCCGACCGCCAGGGCGTGCTCGCCGTGCTCGACAAGCTCGCGCGCCTAGACCGGCGCATGACGAACGTGGAACGGAGGTAACCGCCGTGGCTGTTGCAGCCGATTCCTACGCCCCGTTCGCGACCGGGGCCGGCGCCGACACCGGTGAGGAGACCTGGCGCAGCTTTATGAAATACGCGCTCGGCGGGGACGGGGTCATCGTCGGCGCGGGCCTGGACGTCGAGCCGTTCGCCGACTCCACCGGGATGCAGGTCAAGCTCCGCACCGGCGAGGTCTGGATCCAGGGCCACTGGGGCAAGGTCAGCACCACCAAGGTGTTGCCGATCACCAACAACAGCTCAGGCAGCACCCGCCTGGACCGTGTCGTCGCGCGCTGCGATTTCGACGCAGACCGGATCGAGTTCGACGTGCTGCCCGGCCTGCCCGGCACTGGCGTGCCGCTGGCCCCGACGCAGAACACCTCGCGGTGGGAGATCCCGCTCGGCACCGTCACCGTCCCCACCGGCTCGGTCACCATCGCCGCCACCCGGATGCTCGACGAGCGCCCGCCGGTCGGCGGACCGCTGCGGTACAAGACCACGCTCACCACCGCGCACGGCACCGTCGTGCTCGGCACCGGCGGCGAGGCGTTCACCTACTGGGAGCGCCGCGGGCCCAAGGCCATTCGGGTCGGCGGGACGATCAAGTTCGGCGGCGCGGGCCTCGACGCCTCCTACGACGCGATCAGCATCGCCCTGCCCGCCGGCATCAAGACCGTCACCCAGTACGAGCAGGTCGGCTGGGCGAAGCTCTGGACCCCCAGCACCAGCACCTCCTGGTGGGGCCAGGTGTTCGTGCCGAGCGACAGCAGCACGATCCAGCCGTGGTTCGCCTTCGCCAACGACATCGGCGACATGCAGCCCTGGCAGGCGGCCAACGCCGCTGGTGTCACGGGCACCGGGATCCCCGAGATCGCAGGCCAGTACTCCGTGCAGCAGAACGGCAACATCACGTTCGGCGCCGACATCAACATCCAGTAGGGAGGACCTGCTGTGATGGACGACCAGCTCGCGCACGGCCTGGGCCGCATCGAGGGCAAGCTCGACCGGATCGACGACAAGCTCGATTCCCACGCCGTGCAGCTGGCGCAGCACGGCGTCCGGCTCGACCGTGTCGAGCGCGACGTCGGCGACCTCAAGGCCGACACCACCCACAGCGTCCGGCAGGGCATGACCGTGCGCGGCGCGCTCCTGGTCGCCATCTCCGGCGCTGGGGTGTCCACCGTCCTGGGCCTGCTCATCCAGCTGCTCAACGCGCGCTGACGCGCGGAGCACCCGCTCCCCACTCCCACAACCCCGAGGTGAACCGTGCCGTCCAGAGGCATCGACATCTTCCGCATCTACCAGACCGTCACCAACTGGCGCGCCGTGCGCGACTCCGGCGTCGAGTACTGCTGGATCAAGGCCACCAACGGCACGCGCATCGCGTTCGGCAACGACGCGGCGCGCACCCCGGCGCCGGCCGATCCGACCGTCGCCGGGTGCCGCAGCGTCGGCATCGCGCCTGGCCTGTACGCCTACGCGCTGCCCGGTGACGCCGTCGCCCAGGCGGACGCGTTCGCCAACGAGGTGATCCGGCTCGGCTGCCGGGGGCAGGGCACCCTGCCCCCGGCGCTCGACCTGGAGGAGCCCGGCACGAAGGACGCGTCCTGGGCCCAGCGGTTCCTGCGTCGGCTGCAGGAGCGCATCGGCCAGCAGCGCGTCGCGATCTACCTCAGCGCGTCGTGGGCGGCCGACCTGCGCCCCGACACCTGGAACATCCCCGGCCTGATCATCTGGATCGCCGCCTACGGCAGCAACAACGGCCGCCGCGGCGCGATCCCCTACTACCGCGGCCGCACCGACGTGCACCAGTTCACCTCGGTGGGCCTGCACCTGGTGCGCGGCATCAGTTCTGGCGGCCTCGACGTCAACGAGGCCGACATCGCACTCAGCACCCTGCTGGGCGGAGAGGAAGACGACATGTTCGACGACAGCGACCGCGCCAAGCTCGACCGGGTCAACGCGTTCCTGGCCGAGTCCGAGAACGCGCCGGGCGGGCAGACCGTGCACGACGCGATCTGGCGCAACGGCGACGCCCTGGCGCAGGTCCTGGCCAAGCAGGACGCGCAGACCGAGGTCCTGGCGACCATCGCCCAGAACCCCAACGTGACCGTCGACGAGCTCGGCGAGCGCATCGACCTGGCGGTCAACCGCTCCACCGCCGGCCTGTCCGAGCGCATCAGCTCCGACCTGACCGTGCGTCTGCTCGACCTCGTCGCCGGGGCCGTGCGCGACGTGGTCGGCGAGGACAACGAGCACCAGGCCCAGCGCGTCGTCGAGATCGTCGGCGAGAAGCTCGCCGCGCAGTCCACCGAGGACTGACGCCGGCACCGCTTCACCAACTCCCCCACCACCCACCCTCGGAAGGGGACCCGTGCACAACCTCCTGACGTCCGTCATCCGCACCGGCCTGCCGTACGCCTGGGCCTGGCTGGCCACCTACCTGAGCACCCTCGGCGTGGTCGACCAGACCGCGGCCGCGGGCGTCGTCGCCTGGGGCGAGTCCGTCACCAGCGCCGTGGTGCTCGCCGCGGGCACCGCGCTCTACGTGCTCGCCCGCCTGGTGGAGACCAGGGTGCCCGCCGCGCTGCGGAAGCTCGGCGTGTCCGACGAGATCGCCGGGCCGATCGTCCGCGTGCTCACCACCCTGCTGCTCGGCACTCCCGCGGCCCCGGTCTACCCCGGAGCTGCGGCCGCGAAGTAGGCCACCCCGCACGGCCCTGGGCCCCCTCGCTCGCGCACTGCGCGGGGGAGGGGGCCCTTTCGTGCGTTCACCGTCGTTTCAGTGCAGACCGAAAGGAGTCCCCCGTGGCACGAGTCGGACGTCCCCGCGCCGCCACCGAGGCGAACGTCCAGTCCTGGACGATCAAGGAGACGGCAGCTCTTCTGCGCATTTCCACGCGCACCGTCGAGCGGCTCGTCGGCGCCGGGGCGCTGGAGAGCTACCGCGTCGGCCGAGCGGTCCGGATCTGGGCCCGGTCGGTCCTGGCGTACCAGGAGGGGCACCGACTGGAGCCGACACCAGCCGACTGACGACACCACCCGATCGGATCGCGCACTGGTGCTCTGGGTTCCGCTAACTTTACTTAGCGGAACCCAGAACGAGATGGGTTCACGACCCCGAAAGCGGGCCCCGTG